>CAYOKO010000024.1:0-20667 GCA_964404555.1 uncultured Bacteroidaceae bacterium
CACAACCTTGCCAAGGTTGGGGTCGCGAGTTCGAGTCTCGTTTTCCGCTCTTTTTTGTTAATAATAAAGTAATGTCAACTGAGCACAATTTATTGTGCTTTTTTTTTATATAAAGCTATCATGAACCTATACATTCGTTTTTTTGATGAAGAGTGTGTTGTAAAAACGGTGGAGGAGGCTATCGAGTTCTTGTCCGCTATACCCGATGTGGAGATGAACGAGGCGTTGCAGCAGGATATAGAAGAGTATTTCACAAGCAACAATCCGTATCCCAAGAGATATAAGGTAAGACCTCGTGTTTATTTTATCCTTATAAAGACGGATGCAAGCACAATTGAGGAATTTAAAGCAAATAAAGAAAAGCAAGATATGGGAACAGAAGCAGCAAATGGACATCAGGCTCCTTTGAACCGTTTGGTAGAACGTCAGTCCGGATGGTACGAGGGCGGAATCCTGTTTAAGCGTGTGGTTATAGTACCGGGAACAGGTAAATTCCAGTATAAAGATACATCTTTCCGTGCATTGGTGAAGGCGGAGAGTGGTATGGATTGCTATATGCGCATCATAGACCATTTAAAGAATCGTCAGGATGTGGATGCCCGCAGTCAGTTCCCTTCGGCAAAAGGAAAAAACTTCTATTTTAATTATCTCGGGGTAGAAAAACCTATTGTAGAGTAAAAAATACAGTATAATTACAAAAATACGGACATTAATTTTGTAGTTCGGGAAAAATGCACTACTTTTGCACTAAACATTAGAGTTTATGCAACAGTTGTTAGATAGGAATTCTCAGTTAGTACATTTTGTCGCCATTGTCGGCGACTTATTGTGCTTTGCAATATCGCTCATGGTGCTTGCATTTGTGCAAGACAACATGAGCTTTCATTCTTTTGAGCCGGAGGTCTTTTTCTCACATTTCGCATTGTTGGTAGTGTGCTATTTGCCCTCCATTATGCTTTCTCCGATTATTCTTTTTAATCGTTTGGCACGTGCCGACCAGATTCTGGTTCGCGTCTTTTGGATGATGAACTTTACCATCTTGTTTTTTGTTCTCGTATTATTGATTACAAAATTTCAGGATGTGGATACATGGTTGATATATTTCTATCTACTCTCTTTTGTATTGGTATTCTTGAGTCGTCTCACCATTCGTGCCGTGTTAAAGAGAAGTCGTGCATGGGGTAAGAACACCTCTTCGCTTGTATTCGTGGGATGGGGGTACAACATTCGCGCCCTGAAGCGTGAGTTTACCTCGAATACCTCTACGGGATATCGCTTGCGTGGCTACTTCAACGACGTGGAAGTGCCTGTGTTCTCGGAGACTGTTCCCTACTTGGGAAGAGTAGAGGATGCCATACCCTATCTCAAGGAACACCACGTAGACGAGTTGTATTGTTCCCTCAATCAAGACCAGTCGGACGTTATTATGACCCTTATCAACTTCTGCGAGAACAATCTGATACGCTTCTATTCCGTACCGGATGTACGCAACTATCTGCGTAGACAGATGGATTATGAGTTGATGGGCAACGTTCCGGTGCTCACACTGCGTGAGGAACCCCTGTTGAGTGCATCCAATCGTGTAAAGAAACGTGTGTTCGATGTGGTCGTTTCTATCGCCTTCCTGCTTCTGGTGTATTGGTGGGTTTACCTCATAGTCGCTACGGTTATCAAGATAACAAGCCCCGGACCGGTGTATTTCAAACAGCTCCGCAACGGCATGAACGGCAAAGAGTTTACTTGTCTCAAGTTCCGTAGTATGCGTGTCAACAAGGATGCCGGAAAGGTGCAGGCTACCAAGAACGACCCCCGCAAGACCAAGTTTGGAAACTTTATGCGCAAGACAAGTATCGATGAGTTGCCACAGTTCTTGAACGTCCTTAAGGGCGATATGAGTCTGGTGGGACCACGTCCGCATATGTTATCGCACACCAAGGAATATTCCGGTTTGATAGATAAGTATATGGTTCGCCACCTGGTGAAGCCCGGTATTACAGGATTGGCACAGGTAACCGGATTCCGCGGCGAGACCAAGGAGTTGAGCCAGATGGAGGGACGTGTACGTCAAGACATCTGGTACGTGGAGAACTGGTCCTTCTTCCTCGATATCCGTATCTTGTTCCTCACCTTCTACAACGCCATTCGCGGAGATAAGCAGGCATATTAATCTATTTTCTTAGGTTTCTTGCGTATAAAGTTAAGTCCTATATACGCATTGATGCTTCCAAAGGTATCGATAAAGGAAAAATGCTCTTTACGGTAGGTGTATGTGTGAGCCACCATATATACACCGCCAAAGTAATGGGTATTGTTCCATATAAGCGATACACGTCCCAGGAAGTCTATATTCATATTACTTATTTTAAACATCTTGTAGAAAGGCTGTTTCTCCTGACTACCGTCCTCACTGACCGTCGTTGTTACCCCCTCGTTATAGGTGGTTATATCGTTATGCTTAAAACCTACGGCAGGTGTAAGCGATACGCAGAGTAGCCAGTTCTTGGCAAATACCCAGTTGTAGGCGTAGCCCGCATTTATGCTGTAACTATAGTATTGCAGGTCGCTCAGTTGCAAGTCGCTCACAAGTTGACCGGAAAGCTCGGAAGGCAAACCGGAGTAATCGAACGTCATGTTGTGCTTACTGTAGGTGAAGCCCGCTATGGCCGAACCACAACTCTTGCGCTGCACCGTACTCTGTGAAAAGGCAGCAGGGTAGGAGAAATGCTTGTGGTTGAAGATGTAGTAAGAGTTGACAGAGAAGGTATGTATGTTAATGCCGGAGAAAGGGACAGCCTCGTACATCTTGTTCTCAAACCCCTCCACATTGCGTATATAGAAATCGTTTCCCGTCTTGCGCCACACAAGATCCACACCAATCAGCGAACTATACACCGAGAGGTCGAACTCACGGCGTGCACTGTTGCTCGTTCTGCTCTTACCTATGTCGTAGGTATATCCCAAGAACAACCAGCTCCATCCCACGTAGGGACCTATCTTGTTGGTAAAATCGGGAGAAAGGCTGATGCTCTGGTTATTCTGCGTACTCTTCAACGTGAAGTGCTCGTAATTACTCTTCTCCATCAACATGGCGCAGAACTTATATTTATAAGGAGTGATATACGTAGTATCGAAATCGTCGAACGCCCGTATGAAGCGAATCAACAGACTACCCTTGTGTTTTATCTCTTTGCCGATACGTGCTATTACATTGTCCTGATGCCCCGTAGAATCTACGCACGCAGAATCCAGAGGCTCTACCGCAATCTCCTCATCCACCCCCTTAAACGCACAATCCACCCCTTTTGCCGTAAAAGGAGTGGATAGTAGTATGCTCAATCCACAAATCGTTTGTAGAATATATCTCATAGTTACCCTTTAGAGTTTACCCAGAATCTTGTCCATGACATAGTTTACCGAAGTAGCATGCACGCTGTCGCAGGTACACGTGCCACGCTTTTGCAAATGCTCCACCACATTCCGGATGAGAGGCAACTGCACCAACTCAGGGTTGGGCACCACAATCTCCTCGCGCCCCTTGTCCGTATGCAAAGCTATCGGTTCGTAGGTAAAGACCGAGAAACATATCTGTCCCTTGTCCCCGATAATCTCTATGCGATCCACCTTAGCCGAATCGTAGGACACAAAGCACCACGACCCCGAACCCGGCAGACCGTTTAAGAACTGGAAGCAAGCACTCACCGTATCCTCCGACTCGTACAAGCCCCCCTTGTTGCTACTGAACCCCTTCGCCTCTATGATAGGACCGAACAAATCCTGCAACAAGTCAATCTGGTGCGGAGCCAAATCGTAGAAGTATCCACCACCCGCTATATCACTCTGCACACGCCACGGAAGGTTCTTGGCATTGTAATCCAAGTCGCGTGGCGGAACGGCAAAGCGCACCTGGATGTTGATAACATTCCCCACGCTGCCATTCTTCACCAGCTCCTTTACCTTTTGGAAGTAAGGCAGATATTTCCGATAGTATGCCACAAAGCACGGAATACCCGTCTGTTCCGATATGCGATTCACTCTACAGCAGTCCTCGTAGTTGGCAGCCAACGGTTTTTCCACGTACACCGGTTTACCCATCTTCATGGAGAGGATAGCAAAAGTTGCGTGCGAAGAGGGAGGCGTAGCCACATAGATGGCATTGACATCCGGGTCCTCTATCAAGTCGATAGGATCCGTGTACCACTTCTCTATCTTGTGACGCTTGGCATAGCTCTCCGCCTTGTGAGCATCTCTACTCATCACCGCCACCACCTTGCTGCCCGGTATCATGTTAAACGCCGGACCACTCTTCTTTTCGGTCACCTCACCGCATCCTATAAATCCCCATTTTATCATCTTCAGGGGTGCTGCATCTTCCATCGTACTGCTGCTTTAATAGGTTCTTATTTAAGCCACTTATCCAACCAGCGGAAGAAAGTACGCTGCCACAGAATGCCGTTCTGCGGTTTCAGTACCCAGTGGTTCTCATCGGGGTAGAGCAGAAGCTCCGCCGGTATGCCACGCAAGGTAGCCGCATTGAAAGCACTCTCGCCCTGACTGGAAAGTATTCTGTAATCCTTTTCACCGTGAATGCACAAGATAGGTGCATCCCATTTGTCTACCGACAGGTGTGGAGAATCGGTGAAACTCTTGTTCGTTTGGTTCTCCTTGAGCCAAGGTGCGCCCCCCAGATCCCAGTTAGCAAACCACATCTCCTCTGTCTCCACATACTGCTGCTGAGTATTGTAAATACCATCGTGTGCTATGAAACACTTAAAACGCTTGTCGTGATGCCCCGCCAGATAGTACACAGAGAAACCACCGAAGCTGGCACCCACACAACCCAGTCTATCTTTATCCACGTATGGCTCGTTGCATATATCATCGATAGCCGACAGATAGTCCTGCATACACTGACCCGTGTAATCCCCGCTAATCTCCTCCAGCCACTCCATACCGAAGCCCGGCAAACCGCGACGATTGGGCGCTATAACGATGTAACCGTTGGCAGCCATAATCTGGAAGTTCCAACGAACACTCCAGAACTGACTCACGGGACTCTGCGGACCACCCTCACAGAAGAGCAACGTGGGATATTTCTTGTTGGCATCGAAGTGTGGCGGATAAATCACCCAGCACAACTCCTCCTTGCCATCCGTAGTCTTCACCATACGCTCCTTCACCTCGCCCATAGAGAGCTTATCCAGGAAGTAAGCATTCTCGTGCGAAATCTGCGAAACCGCATTCTTCTTGTCCAACCGAATAGCGTAGATATCGTCCGGCGCACTGATGCTGTGACGCTTCGTGTAGAGCGTCTTTCCCGCCAAGGAGATACCATTATAGTCGTAGTCACCCGTAGTAAGCGCCTTCACCTCCCCCTTCAGGTTGGTAGAGTACACCATGCAGCGAGCCTTCCACACACCGCTAAAGTACAGCGTCTTGCTATCGGCACCCCAGCAGAACTCCTCCACACTACTCTCGAAAGCCTCCGTTACGTAGGTCTTCTTACCCGTAGACAAGTTGAGCACACACAAGCGATTGCGGTCACTCTCGTACCCCTCACGCTCCATACTCTGCCAAGCTATCAGTTTGCCATCGGGAGAGAAACGCGGGTTAACATCGTACCCCATATTCTCATCCTTCTCATTCTTGTTCACCGCCTGGTGTTGGAAAGAGGTAGTAGCATCGGTCACCGGACGCTTGTAACCCGCACTCTTGCACAAGTTGGTCGTAGTACCGTTCTCCACATCGTAGAGATAGATATCCGTATCGGTACTCAGCGCATACTCCTTGCCCGTAAGTTTGCGACACGTGTATGCAATCTTGTTGCCCGCAGGGTTCCAGCACAACTGCTCCGTACCGCCAAACGGCAGGGTAGGGCACTCATACGGTTCCCCCTCCAGAATATCCTTTTCCGTAGAGGAAATCACCCCGTTCTTCACCTCCGCCACAAACGGATGCGGAATCTCCTTCACATAATGATCCCAATGTTTGTAATTCATATCGGTAATCACCATACCCGAAGCCAGCGGAAGATCCTCCTCCGGTTTCCGGATAGAAGCATACGTAGGCACCGAATGAATCAAAATCACCCTACTCTCATCGGGAGAGAAGATGAAACCCTCCACCTCCTTTTCGCTCTCGGAAATCTGTTTCCGTTCGCTACCGTCGGCATTCATCTCCCACACCTGCCCTCCACGCAGGAAAGCAATCTTGGAGCCCTTCTTGTACCACACCGGTTCCATCTCGTTCTCGCTATCGGTAGTGAGCAGCGTATTGCCCGTACCGTCCGCATTCATCACGTTGACCGTATGGTGGCTCTTATTCTGCTGCACACTATAGTAGCTCACACCGTAGACAATTTTCTTGCCATCCGGTGAAACCTGAAACGACCCGATGCGTCCCATAGCCCAAAGGGCTTCCGGTGTCATCAAGTCGCTTTTAAGTTCGCATTGGTTCTTACCAATTACGGGAAGCCCTTTGTCTCCCCCCGCAGCCACCACATGGGTAGTGGCTGCCGAGGTAAACATAAGTGCTGCTGTTATCATAGCTTTTGTATGAATCATACTAATCTTTATTTGTTTCTTTGTTGTTGCTGCATCTTCTGCTGCTCCTCCAACTGCTTCTGCATAGCCTCCAAGCGCGATGCCAGTCCCGACATCTTGCGGTTGGGGTTGGACATATTCTTGCGGTAGTTCTCCTCGAGCTTAGCCAGCAACTTCTCATCATTGGTAGAAGCACGCAGGTACCACATCGTCAAGATAGAGAAGAGACCACTTATGAAGTAGTAGTAACACAAACCGGAAGAATAATCGTTGAAGATAAAGAAGAACATAATAGGCATAAACAGCATCATGTACTGCATCATCTTCATCTGGTCCGCCTGTCCGCTCGCAGCCAACTGATCCTTCTGCTGTCGCATACTCCACCAAGAGTTCAGTATATTGGTAACCGTGAACAACAAGCAGAAGATACTGATGTGGTCACCCAGACCCCAGATGTGCGTATTCCAACGAATGACATCATCGTATGCCGACAAGTCGTCCGCCCACAAGAAACTCTGACCACGCAACTCGATAGCGTTCGGCACAAAGTTGAACAACGCAATCCAGATAGGCATCTGTATCAACATAGGCAAGCAACCACCCATAGGGCTGACACCATATTTACTATAAAGCGCCATCGTCTCCTGCTGTTTCTGCAGCGCATCCTCCTTGTTAGGATACTTCTTGTTTATCTCCTCCATCTTAGGACGCAGCACACGCATCTTGGCACTGCTCATATAACTCTTCTTGGTAGCCGGATATACAAGCGCCTTCACAATCAAGGTGAGCAGCAAGATAACAATACCCATAGGCAATCCCCAAGAGGTGAGCCAGTCGAACAGATAGATAATGAAGAAACGGTTGATGTACTTAAACAACGGCCATCCCAGATAAACCAAATCCTCCAAGTCCAAATCCTTGTCGCTCGTGCTCAACTTATTGGTAGCCTGCAACAGACGATACTTGTTGGGGCCAAAGTAGAACTGCAACTGCGTAGCCTCCTTACCCGTAGGATCGAAGAACGTCTCCGCCTGTGCCTCGTAGCTCTTGAGGTAACCACTATTCTCCTGCTCCGGAGTACTCTTGAGACGCGTATCCGTAAAGTCCTGGTGAGCAATCATCACCGCACTGAAGAACTGGTTCTTATACGCAATCCAGTCCACCGGTTCCTCCACCGTCTCCTCATCCTCCTTCGTCTCGGACAGACGGTCGCTACCATCCTCCTTCACCTTGTACGTAAGCGCCGCATAGCGGTTCTCGAAGCTGAAGCTCTTCTCCTGCTGACGAATGCGATCGTCCCAGTTGATGCTCAAGCTCTTCACCTTAGGAGAGAAGAAACCACTCAGACCATGCGCCTGAATCGTCAGGTTGGTCATGTAGCTGTCCGCCAGCAAACTATAACAAAAATCGATGTAACCACCGTTCGCAGCATTCAGTCGCATGGTTACGGTAGAATCCGTCACATTCAGAGCCTGGAAGATACAATCCTTCGTTAAGATATTCTCCGTTTTGCCCTCAAAGGCAAAGTTCAGCGCAGCATCCTCCGGCGTATAGAACGTAAGTTGTTCCGTCTTCTTTTGGTTCTTATACTCCTTGAGCGTAGCCGTAGTGATAACGCCACCGCGCGTATTCAAGGTAAGAGCCACGTGTTCGTTTTGCAGAACCACCTCCTGCTCCGTACCGTGATAAGCCTCGTAGAACATAGCCGTAGAGTCGTTCAGTTGTTCCTGACGAGCATTCGTCTCCTGCAACTCCTTGTTAATCTGTTCCATTTCGACCTTCTGTCGCTCCACCACCGCTATGGAATCCCTTTCGCGCATGGCTTGAATCTCCTGCTCGCTGGGTTGGCTATACCACAGATAGACACCAAAGATGGCGGCTATCAGCACCCACATGGTTACTTGATTTTTGTCCATTTATATTCTTTATTTTTATTCTTTCGCTTGATTTGTACTATCGTTGGCAATCACTGCCTTAACGAAGGAAAGGAACAGAGGATGCGGATTCAGCACCGTGCTGCTGTACTCCGGATGGAACTGTACGCCCACGTACCACTTCTTGCCCGGAATCTCCAGAATCTCCACCAAGTCGGAATCCGGGTTTACACCCACGCACTTCATGCCCGCCTTGTTGTACATCTCGCGATAGGTGTTATTGAACTCATAGCGATGACGATGTCTCTCGCGTATGTGGTCCGTACCGTAAGCCCGGTAGCTTATGCTATTCTTATCCAGGATGGTACAATCGTAAGCACCCAGTCGCATGGTTCCTCCCATGTTCGTTATATTCTTTTGCTCCTCCATTATGTCAATGACATTGTGCGGAGTCTTTTCGTCCATTTCGCTGCTGTTGGCATCCTTGAATCCCAGCACATTGCGTGCAAACTCAATAGCCATCATCTGGTAACCCAGGCAGATACCGAAGCAAGGAATATCCTGTTCGCGGCAGTACTGCGCTGCCAGAATCTTACCCTCAATACCACGATGACCGAATCCCGGACAGATAACCACACCCTGCATACCCTCGAGCATCTCCTTCATGTTGTCCATGGTGAGTTTCTCGCTGTTCACAAAATGCGTCTTCACCTTACGGTCGTTGTACGTACCCGCCTGGGACAGAGACTCAATGATACTCTTGTAAGCATCCTGCAAGTCGTACTTACCCACCAGCGCCACGTGTACCACCTCGGTAGCCTTGGCACGTCTGTCCAGGAAAGACTTCCACGGACCCAGCGCCGGTCTTTCGCCCACCGGCAAGTTCAGTTTGCGCAGAATCACCTCATCCAGGTTCTGGTCCTGCATCACCACCGGCACCTGATAGATGCACGGCATATCCGGACTCTGGATAACGCAGTCGAAGTCCACGTTGCAGAAGTTAGCCACCTTCTTGCGCAGTCCCTCATCCAGCGGATGTTCCGTTCTCAGCACCAAGATGTCCGGTTGGATACCCTGGCTCTGCAGCTGCTTCACGCTTGTTTGCGTAGGTTTCGTCTTCAGCTCCCCCGCAGCCGCCAAGTAAGGAACATAAGACAGATGGATGTTGATGGCATTTTTGCCCAGCTCCCATCTCAATTGTCGGATGGCCTCTACGAACGCCAACCCCTCTATATCTCCAATCGTACCGCCAATCTCCGTTATCACGAAGTCGTACTTGTACTTATTGCCCATCAGCAGGATGTCGCGCTTAATCTCGTCGGTAATATGCGGAACCACCTGGATGGTTTTACCCAAATAATCCCCTCGTCTTTCCTTGTTGATGACGCTCATGTAGATACGTCCCGTCGTAAAGTTGTTCCAGCGAGTAGTCTTGATACCCGTAAAACGCTCGTAGTGACCCAAGTCCAAGTCGCTCTCGTATCCATCTTCCGTTACATAGCACTCTCCATGCTCGTACGGGTTAAGGGTTCCGGGATCCACATTGATATAGGGATCGAACTTCTGAATAGTGATATTGTAACCTCTGGCCTGCAGAAGTTTACCAATAGAGGAGGAGATAATTCCCTTGCCAAGCGAGGAAGCAACACCTCCCGTAACGAAAATGTACTTAGTTTCTGCCACGATATCTTATATTTATGTTTATACCTAATACCTCTTTTTATCTTGAAACATGGCGCAAAAGTACAAAAAAAACTTCATCTAGGGGGTATAGAGGGTGGTTTTTTTGACGTTCTGCCGCCAATAAATAAGGTTCTTTTCATTTTGTTACTCCAAGAGTGGGTGATTTGTAGAAATTTGTGTATATTTGCATCAAATTAAAATAGAAGAAAGTATGAAGAAGTATTTGCTCATAACGGCGGTTATGGCGTCTGTATTTGCGTCTGCCGCTCCGGGGCATTTTTCTCGTAGAAGTCGTAGTGGAGTGCGCTCGGTGCATAACGATAGTATTGAGCGGGCGTATTCGCAGCGGCTGGATACGTTGCGTGCGCAGTACGAGGCAGATTCCGTTGCCGAGGGGGGAGAGGAGGTGATTTCTCCCTATTATTTCCCGTTGCTCTCTTCGTGGACGCAGTATTATGAGCCGGTTCGTTCGGTGCTGAACTTGAATTACGGTTCGGCAGCAGGGTCGTTGTTCGACGAGCGTAAACAGGAGGTGTCGGGTGCTTTGATGTCGGCATATCTTGCCAATCCCCGGTTGTTCTTTAATACGCAGGCAGATGTGACGCAGGGTACTAAGCTGCGTTCGGAGCCTCGTAAACGTATAGAACCCGAGGTGAAGTTGGCGGAAAAGGTGGCGGAGGAGAAACCCAAGAACACGGATGTGGGAGAACTCACCGTGGTGACGTACAAGCCCAACTTCTGGACGTTTAAGGGCTCGTTTGCGTTGCAGTTTACGCAGACAGGCATTTCGGACAACTGGTATAAGGGTGGTGAGAACACAAGCTCTTTCCTTGCCAGCACCACACTGGAGGCGCATTATAACAACAAGCAGAAGGTGAAGTGGGACAATGTCCTGGAGATGAAGTTAGGGTTCTACACGGTGAAGAGTGATACGCTGCATAAGTTCAAGACCAACAGCGACTTGCTTCGTTTCACCACCTCCTACGGTTTGCAAGCCACCAAGCATTGGTACTACTCATTGCAGGCGCAGATGTACACGCAGTTTTATCCGCAGTTCAAGAGCAACGATCGCAAGGTGTATTCCGACTTCATGTCACCGTTCAACCTCACCTTGTCTCCCGGTATGGAGTTCAATTACGAGAAGAGCAAGTTTAAGTGTTCCTTCAAGTTCTCTCCGGTAGCGTACAACTTCCGTTCGGTGGATCGTGTGTATTTGGCATCCTCATTCGGTATAGACGAGAACAAGCACGCATACCATCACTTTGGTCCCAACATCTCGGGTACGTATAGTGCTACGTTGTTTAAGAACATAAAGTATAGCAGTCGTATTTACTGGTTCTCCGATTTGGAGTCCACAACGATAGAGTGGGAGCACACCATAGATTTGCAGGTAAACAAGTATATCAGTGCGCGTTTGTTCTTCTATCCACGTTTCGACGATACCACCTCCAAGCGGTACGACGAAGACCTGGGATACTTTATGTACACGCAGACACTTAGTCTGGGATTGAATTATTCGTTCTGATAAAATAAAAAAAGCTCAACCGACTAAAGGTTGAGCTTTTTTAGTAACGCATTGAGCGCAAGCGAAATATCCCGATATGTCTTCTCGAAATCCCCCGTGTACCATGGGTCGGCTACGTCTCGTGTATCGCCGGTGAGCGACATGAGCATCCACAATTTTCCGTTGGCATCGAAGGGACCCTCCCCGTGTGTTTCCGTTACAATCTCCGGCATACGGAAGTTCAGCATACGTAGGTTGTTGCGATCCATCACGTAGATAAGGTCGTACCTCTCGTAATCCTGTTTTCGCATCTGCCAGGCACCCCGTCGTTCCATGGGAATGTTGTGGGCGTGCAGACAGCGTTTTGCCGGCGGATAGATATCGTTGCCTATCTCCTCGGTAGAGGTGGCAGCGGAGTCGATACGCTCGAATCGGTCCTCCCAACCGTTATCCTTTACCAACTTCTTGAAAATCATCTCGGCCATGGGGCTGCGGCAGATGTTGCCGTGGCATACAAAGAGTATGCGTAGTTTCTTTATGCTCATTTCTTCTTTTTCTTCTTTCGTTCCTCATCCTCCAGGCGGTACTGTTCCACGTGTTTGGGGTGGGTGGGGAACCAACCTTTGCGTACGCGTTCACGTTGTTCGAATACCTCCAGTATGCTCCACAAGCAGGAACACCCTATCACCCCCGCCACTATGCTGAGAATCATGGAGTCCACTACAAGGGATGCCACAAGGAAGAGTATGCCGAACACACCAAACCACCACCAAATCTTTGTACCGAAGTAGTATTCTCCCTTTATAACCAAGGGGTGAAACAGTCCTATAATCAAGAACGTTACTACCGCCGTAATAATACCTGTAAAGTTTAAATCCATATATATATATTATCCTTTATTTCCCTATGCAGAAATGTTCGAAGATATTCGCCAGAACCTCCGAGCTGGATATGATGCCCTCGCCCGTAATCTGCGCCAGATCCTGCAATACCTGTTTCAGATCCTCCGCAACCAACTCACCACTCAGTCCCGCATCCATGGATTGTGAAACCCGCTGTAAATCACGCTGCGCCTGTAGCAAGCTCTCGTAATGGCGTGTCGAAGTCACGATAACATCGTTTGCATGAATCTCCGGAATATCCGCCGCCTCCAGTATCGCCGCCTCCAACTCCGGGATGTTCCTTCCCTCCTTGGCCGATATGCGAATCCTCTTCAACGCCTCGTTGGTAATCTCCGTGGCGTGGTCGTCTATCTTGTTGATAACCAGAATCAGCGACTTACCCTCACACTTCTCCTGCATCTCACTCACCTCCTCAGATGTGACCGGAGCATCTACCACCCACAGCACTATGCGCGCCTCCTCCATCTTCTTGTACGTACGCTCTATGCCCATCTTCTCCACCGCATCCTCCGTACGGCGAATGCCGGCGGTATCTATGAAACGGAAGGTCACCCCCTCCAGCGTGATACAATCCTCTATGACATCGCGTGTGGTACCATGGACATCGCTTACAATGGCACGTTCCTCGTGCAGCAACCGGTTGAGCAACGTGCTCTTACCCACGTTGGTCTTCCCCACAATCGCCACGTTGATGCCCTGCTTTATAGCCTGTCCCACCTTGAAGGAATGCGCCAACTGCGCTATGTGTTTCTCTATGGTGGCAGTGAGCGAGCGCAGTTCCGTACGGTCGGCAAACTCCAACTCCTCGTGGTCGCTAAAGTCCAGTTCCAGCTCCAGGAGCGAAGTCAGCTTGAGCAGCTGTCCTCTCAGCTCCTGCAACTTTGTAGAAAAGTTACCACGTAACTGTCCCAGCGCAATATCATGCCCCGAACGGTTCTCCGCAGCAATCAAGTCTGCCACCGCCTCCGCCTGCGACAAGTCCATCTTGCCATTCAAGAAAGCACGTTGCGTAAACTCACCCCGCTCCGCCTGTCGGCAACCGTTCTCTATCAACAGTCTGAGAATCTCCCCTATGATGTAACGAGACGCATGGCACGAAATCTCGCACGAATCCTCCCCCGTATAGGAATGAGGAGCACGGAAAACCGTCACCAACACCTCGTCTATAAGGTGAGGAACACCCCCCACCTCCTCTATAATATGTCCAAAATGCACCGTGCGAGGAGTTGCGTCGACAAGAGATGTTCTGCCACGAAAGATACGGTCGGTTATCGAGAGTGCCTCCCTACCGGAAACACGGATAACCGCAATGGCTCCCCCGGGTGCGGTGGCAAGCGCGCATACGGTGTCGTCGTTGAGATATGTCATATATACTTTATATTCTGTCTAGAACCCGAATAATGAGGTTGTCTATATTGTTCTTATACTGCGTGTCGGCGTTCAGTGTGCGGCGGTTGGCTATCACCATGCAACACGTAGTGGCATGGTGTCCCAACAAGCGTGACAATCCGGCAAGTGCGCTGCTCTCCATCTCGAAGTTGGTGATTTGCAATCCGTTGTACTCAAAGGACTCAATCTTCTCGTTGAGCGTGGGTCGAGCCAACGGTATGCGCAGCTCTCTTCCCTGCGGACCAAAGAATCCTCCGCAACTTATGGTGATACCATGCAACATATCCTCGCCGGCAATGCGCTCCGTCAGTTCCGGATTGGCATCGATAACGTAGGGCGATCCACACTGCGGGTTCCAGTCCACATGCCGCTTGAAAGCCTCCTCCAGAGCCAAGTCGCACACCTCGTTGCGTCCCGCATAGAAGTTCAGCAAACCATCGAACCCTATGCTCTTAACACTCGCAATAAACGTACCCACCGGCGCATTCATCTGCAATCCGCCGCACGTACCTATGCGCACCAAGTCCAACTGCTTCAGTGCAGGCTTCAACTCACGCGTCTCGAAGTCTATGTTGGCAAGCGCATCCAGTTCGTTCAGCACTATATCTATGTTGTCGCATCCTATACCCGTAGAAACCACCGTGATACGCTTCCCCTTGTAGCATCCCGTCATGGTGTGGAACTCACGACTCTGCACATCGCACTCCAGCGACTCAAAATGTTTTGCCACCGTAGGTACACGCTCCGGGTCGCCCACCAGGATAATCTTCTCCGCCAGCTGTTCCGGACGAACGTGAAGATGAAATACGCTACCATCTCCATTGATGATAAGCTCCGATTCTGCAAAATACGACTTCATGATGCCTCCTTATTTTGATAATGATTGAATTTCTTTGTTACGTATCTCCTTTTCCATTGCCTGTATCTCCCGATAGCTCTCGCCATAGGCCTTTTCCAACGGCAGTATCACCCCTTTGAGGTTCTCCTTTTCGGCCGATGTTGCCGCTGCATATTTCGTGCGGAGAGCGTCCAACTGCTTCTCCATCTTCTGCAACTCTATCTTCTGCTGACTCATTTGCAGGAACAACTGGCGAGCATCGGCAGAGTGAAACTGAGTGATGTCCGTGTAACTCTGTGTGTCGGAGATGACAAGTATCTCGTTTGTCCCCCCGCTACTCTTCTTGTCCGCCTCGTTGCGAGCCGACAGCAATCGCGCCTTCGCCTTCGCCACCGTCTCCTTGTCCTCCCACGTATCGGCTATGCTGTTGATGCGGGCACGCTGGCGCAGCGTCTCCGCCTCGTTGGCTCCATAGGTATAGACGTCGCGCGTCTCCGTGGGTATAAAGATGTAGATACACACCTTTCCCTCCGGCTGGAAGCGGTCACTGGCAAACCAGCCCAGTTGGTTGGTTTCGTCTATCGCCATCATGTAGTCATTGGCGGTGGAATTAAAGGGCATACCTATGTTTTCCGATTTCAAGAAAGCCTTCTCCGTAGCATTGTAGCGCGTCACGAAGATATCATACCCCCCCAGACTGTTATCGCCCTCGGCAGCATAGTAGAAGGTGATGCCGTCGGCACACATATACGGGTAGTTGCGACTCTCCTCGGCAGCCCCCATACCCTGTAGCAGTTCCGGTTGGCTCCATGCCTTGGCTATGTTTTCACTTTGGTAGAGTGCCGGTGTCCCTGTCTCGTCGGTCTTGGAGATGTACGCCACCGTCTTACGCTCGTTCACAAAGACCGTCCCCGGGCTGTCGGTACCGTTTATGCCGTAGAAATCGTTGTACGTCATAATCTTACCTTCGTTGCTGCTCAGCGCATAGTAGTCCAGGAAGTCTGCCTTGTCTACTACCATACTATCTATAACGGTGACCTTCTCCGTAGCCTCGAGCATACGTTGTCCCTTGCGTGCCTGTTCCAGCAGTTCTTCTTGCAGCGTGGTGTCCTGTTTGCGTCGTTTTAGCTTGGTTATCTCGCTGTTGAGCGCATTGATGGCTTCGCTGAACCGGTATTCCTTGACCAGCGACTCCGAGGTTTGCGCCGCAGCTGTATTAAGACCTGCCTCCAGAACAAGCAAACTGCCTATGAGGATGTATTTTGGTTTCATATAGAATGCATTCTTTTTTCTAATCACCGACAAACTTACGAAAAACTTCCGACATACGACGCTAGGGCTCCTAATTTTGTTTTATAATTTAACACAAAATTGCCTGTACGTATGTTTTATCCCATCATTCCTCCAGCTTTCCTTCCTCCTCCAGTGCGTTCCACACGCTGTATCGCACTTCCGGATTCATCTCTTCAATCTTTCCGAACCACTCCTTCATGTCGCTGCGGTGGGATTCCTTCTCGTAGGGACAGAGTTTTTTCAACTTCTTGTATCCCTTGAGTTCGCTCCACTTGAGCAAGTCCGCTTCCTCTACTTTGCAGAAGGGGCGTATGATGGTGATGGGGAACTTTTGCATACGAATGCGTGCCGGCATGGTAGCAAACTTCCCTTGGAAGAAGAGGTTCAGGAGGGTGGTGTGGATGATGTCGTCTTGGTGATGTCCCAGTGCAATCTTGTTGCATCCCCACTCCTGCGCCGACCGGAAGAGCACCTTGCGACGGTTCCAGGAACAGAGAAAACAGGGGGACTTACGTGTGTCGGTGCTGGCATCGAAACTTGTTTCCAGGATGTGCAACTTCACTCCGTTTGCCTCACAGAATTCACGCAGATAACTATCGTCCGTTTCGTAGGCGATGTTCGTCATGCGCACATGCAGTGCCTCCACCTCAAAGTGCGGACGGTAGATGCGTGAACGTTTGCCCAGCCACTCCACCAGTGCCAACGAATCCTTGCCGCCCGACAGACCTATGAGTATGCGGTCTCCCTCCTCTATCAGGTTATGTTCCTTTATCCCTTGTCCGAATCGCTTGGCTATTCGGCGTTCCAGTGTCATCTCTTCTGTCAGTTTCATAAATGTATCTCTTATATATGGTTTTCTTTCTCTCGCTCCTGCAACACCTCCTCCGGGATGACCACTTGTGAAGCTTTGCCCCGGTGTTTCTTGGAGGGGGTGGGGGTGAGGTAACTGCCCCCGTCCAGAGCACCCCCGGGTACTCCGGAGCGGTAGTTGTTCCAGCGTGTCATGATGTTTTCTACGTAGTGATACGTTTCGTCGCCTCGCATATAGCCATACTTCACCACCGGATGTTGATAGTAGGCGGCTTCCGAGAGGTGTAATATATAGAACGAAACCGTCTCCCAGCGGGTGGCATCCTTGTGGTGTGTTTCCGCCAGTCGCATGGCATCGCGTATGTGGTGATAGCCACCGTTGTAGGCTGCCAGTATAAACTTGGTGCGTTCCATGCGGTTGGGTATGTCGGCGAAGAGGTTGTCCAGTCGCTTCAGGTAGCGGGTGGAGGCTGCTATGTTCTTCTCCGGGTTGTATCTGTCGTTGGGGGCAAGTCCCAGTTCGCGTGCTGTTTCCGGCATAATCTGCATTAGTCCTCCGGCTCCTGCTACGGATACGGCTCCCGGGTCGAATCCGGATTCTTGGTAGCATTGTGCTGCCAGGAGTCGCCAGTCCCATCCCACGGTGCGGGCGTGGGTGCGGAAGAGTGCATCGTAGGTGGAGATTACTCCGTTGCCTATCATGGGGGAGTGTACTTTGCGTCGTACCATGGGTTTGCTTCTGTGTTGTGTCATCTCGGCTATGATTTGGGCTTTGATGTTGGGTTTGTACCAGTGGTTGATTTCTTCCGTAAGTTGGCCGGAGGAGTGTAGTGTAATCCATCCGGTGCTGTCGGTGGGTTGGGCGCACAGGGTGATGTCATTGGTTTTTGTCGGTCGTTTCATCTCCATGGCTATGACGTCTATCTCGCCGTTTTGGAGTCGGCGCAGCAGTTCGGTGGTGTCGTTGGAGAGTTCCGGTCGCACGCGTAGGCCAAGGGTGTTGGCAAAGTTTTCTACCATTTTATATTGTACGCCCATGCGCATTCCGTGGTATTCGTAGTAGGTTTCGGGACCGGAGACGAAGCCTACAATGAGGTCGCCGCTTTCTTCTATCGCATCTAGGTCGTCGGCATCGTCGTCATAGGCGTCGCCGCTCTTGTTCCAAACGGCCACCTTCTCGTTGGGTGTTGTCTGTTTGGTACAGGAGCTGCCTATCCAGCAGAGTAGCATTGTCAGCGAAAGCCAAAAGCGATACTTTTTCATTATTTATAATATTCCGGTACAAAAGTACAATAACCTGCGGAGACTACCAAACGATTCTTGGGTTTTCTCTCCAATAATTGCGGGCAATTAGCTTGCTAATTAAGCGCAATTAGGGTGTGAAATGCGTACGACTTTGATCTGTTTTCCTATGCTTTTCGGGTGCTAATTAACCTAGAAAAAATCTTTTCTAAGTATAGAAATTTTCGGAATACAGCTTGTGGATGTGGGGAAGTTGGGGGAGGGGGTGAAGGGTTGAGTCTGTCGACTGTTTTGTGTGAAGGGTATATACATTTTAACAAGTGAAGGATTCGCCGGAGGCTTTACTACCTCTCTTTAGGCGTCTTTTCGAGAAAATCCTTCAAACCTTCATTTTCTTTGTATGTGTGCTGATAATGAATATGATACGCATGAACCTTATGTTTCACAATCCTTCACCTAAATCTTCGTTTTGGCGTTTGTTAAGAAGTCTTTATGTTTCATACTTGCAGATATTCAGCATTTTAAATAGGTGAAGGTTTGCTTCGCATGGCTTTTGTTCCCTTCAGCCTATAAATTGTGGTAAATACTAACAAAAACTCTTGTGTTTGTAGTCCAAAAAGGGCGTACATTGCATAATTTCTTTACATTTTGGTTGCTATTTCCCGAGTGAAGGGTGCTTTTTGCATTTAATGTATTGAAAGATAGAGGGTATGAAACAAGAATGAAGGGCTGAAGGGCTTTTCGGGTGAGTGTTTATAGGGAGTGAAGGGTATAAAGGGTGTGTACTTAATTGCTTGATAAATAAGATGAATAGCATTTACAGTGAAGGGTGTAAAATCCTACGAGTGAAGGGTCTGCTTCGTTGTGAAGGCTGCGGATGGTGTTGAAAATACTCAACAAAAAGGGTGGTAGATTAGAATATGAGTGGGTATCTTCATGTTTGATATCGAGTGATTCATCTATGTTGCGGAAGTTCTCCGATAGAGCGTTGAAAAAAGGTGTCAAGATGTTCAATAGCTGTATGGTGCTTCGCTATATCCAGAATTTCATAGACGAAGGGGATGCCCCGAGAAATCTCATCGATCCCAATACCAAGACGGACTACGAGAAGATGAAACAGCTGCTTAAGTTGGATACGAAGGTGGCGGAACGTGGGAGTCTACTGCTGAATATAGCACAAGAGGGATATTATTATGGTTCCGTAGAAGAGTCTTTCCCTGCCGAGCAGCTTCTCGATCCGCAGAATTTCTTGAGCTTGCTATATTATTATGGTATGCTCACCTATACCATGGTGGATGGCAGTTGCTTGCTGGCTATTCCAAATAACAATGTTCGCAAACTTTTTGTACTAATATGAACTGTTGAGACTGTTTCAGATGGGGTGATGATATACGTTAGTACGGGTAATCATAGTCTTCGAGATACGAATTCTTGCACCTCTTCTTACTCTAAAACTATGTTGAATAACATAAAATATGTTGTGAAACCAACAAAAATATCCCTATAACTATAGTTTTAACTTATTAGATTTTGTCGTTAGAAAAATAGTTTTTACCTTTGCCCCCGTTTCAAATATCTAATAAAGAACGAAGGCCAATGGTAAAACAGTATTATATCCGTGAGTCGTTTACCTTAAACGATACAGATTTTCAGTGCATTTATGCGCAGGAGATAGGCTGTCACTCCATCGCCTCACACATAAACACAAGAGATTCACAAATTAGAATACAGAAAAACGGATCATGAAGAATGGTGCATGACGTAGGTCTTCCGCCTAAATCGTAGTATCCATATTCTTTCCGGAAAATCTATATTACAAATATTTTATTCACTAACCAATTTTATTTATTTATGTTTTTAAAAAAGTTACTTTTAGCCTCAGTGGCTATGGCTGCCCTCGTACCTGTGGCGTGGGCAGAGCTACCTGCTGATGGAGAGTACCTAATTCAGAATGTTGAAACAGATTATTACCTCGGTGGTGGTAATGACTGGGGTACACATGCTACTTTGATTGGTAAACCACAGTGGTTTGCTCTTACAAAACAGTCCGATGGTGTTTATACACTAAATTCTCATCAGCATAACAGTGAAGCCAAGCACTTCTTGGGAACCGGGTTGTACGTAGATGATGTAGCAACTAATTGGACGTTTACCGAGAATGCAGACGGCACTTTTACTATTAACAATAGCGGAAACTACATTAGTGGTAATGGAAAAAATGCCGTTATTGCCACGGTTACCGATGCAGCTGCAGCTTCAGCACAATGGAAGCTTATCACAAAGGCAGACATCATTGCTTCTCAAGAGAATGCATCTTATGAGAATCAGGTAGACGTAACTGCCTTCATCAAGAACCCAGAGTTTAAGCGTAATGCTAATACCTCTTGGTATCCTACGTGGACTGTAACCGGATTTGACGGTACAGGTACTCCAGGTAATTATAAGGAAGGAAATGACGGAAGTGTTGGCAATTGTGCAGAATCATGGCATTCTTCTAACGGTTTTTCATGTACCCAAAATATTATGGATTTAATGCCTGGTTATTATAAATTGGGTGCTCATGCTTTTTATGAGGGTTCTGCATCGGTACTTC
>CAYOKO010000025.1:0-14392 GCA_964404555.1 uncultured Bacteroidaceae bacterium
AGTCTTGGACTGTAACACGAGAAAGTACCATGGCTTATTGGTGGTTCCGGTAGAGAAACTCGGAGGTGGCAATCATGTGCTCCTTTCATCCCTCGACGAGACCGTCATACAGCACGGTGCGGAGTTCAACTTAGGACTTCACAAGTATTCCGGCGATAATTATAGTCCCAACGGTCACAAATATATCCGTGAGTTCGAATGGGACAAGGTGCCCACAACGGTCTATAGAGTGGGAGGCGTGGTGTTGAAGAAGGAGAGGGTTTTTCAACATTTTGAGAATCGTATCATGATACGATACACTTTGTTGGAGGCTCATTCTGAAACGACTCTGCGACTGCGTCCGTTCCTGGCGTTCCGCAGTGTGGACGAGTACACGTATGAAAACAACCGTTTCAACCGCGATTATCACTTGGTGGACAACGGTATCAAGACGTGTATGTACGAGGGGTATCCCGACTTGTTCATGCAGCTGAGTAAGCCCAACGACTTCATCTTTGAACCGGACTGGTATCGCGGTATTGAGTATCCCAAGGAGCAGGAGCGCGGTTACGCCTTCAGCGAGGATCTCTATGTGCCGGGTTACTTCGAGTTCAAGATTAAGAAGGGCGAGAGCGTGGTGTTCTGTGCCGGTGTGCGTGATATGAATCCTAAGGAGATGGACGACACGTTCAAGCAGGAACTGGAGGTGCATGTCTCCCGCGACGGCTTCCTGCACTGCCTCACCAATGCGGCACATCAGTTTATGAATCAGAAGGATGGAGAGACGTATCTGTTGGCGGGCTATCCGTGGTTCTCTTGCAGAGCACGCGATATGTTCATCGCTATGCCGGGACTTACGTTGCCTATCGGCGAAACGGAGCGTTTCGAGGAGTATATGCGCACGGCTCTCAAGGCGGTACATAACTTGATTGAGGGTAAGCCACAGGATGTGGAGGTGCGCGAGATAGAGGATCCCGATGTTCTTTTGTGGGCTGTGTGGTGCATCCAGCAGTATGCCAACATAGTTTCTCTTACCAAGTGTCTGGAGAAGTATGGTTCGGCTCTGCACGACATCCTTAAATATATAATGGATAATAAACATCCGAATCTGCGTCTCGATGAGAACGGTTTGTTGTGGACGGATGGTAAGGAGAAACCTGTTACCTGGATGAATTCCATGGCAAACGGCAAACCTATCGTACCGAGAACGGGATATATCGTGGAGATTAATGCGTTGTGGTACAATGCTATCCGCTTTGTGGAGAAGATTGCCAACATGAGGGCTATGAAGGATAGTGCCGCTCAGATGGCGGAACTTGCCGAGAAGGTGGGGGCGAGCTTCATAGAGACGTTCTTGAATCAATACGGTTATCTGCACGACTATGTGGATGGTGAGTATAAGGAGTGGGATGTGCGTCCCAACATGATTTTTGCTGTCTCTCTGGATTACTCTCCGCTGTCTCTCGAACAGAAGAAGAATGTCCTGGATATCTGTACCAAGGAGTTGCTTACCCCGAAGGGCTTGCGTACGTTGAGTCCTAAGAGTGGTGGTTACAATCCTATGTATGTGGGGCACCAGGTGCAGCGTGACTATGCTTACCATCAGGGTACTGCATGGCCATGGCTTGCGGGCTTCTATTTTGAGGCTACACTGAAGGTGTACAAGCGCAGTAGATTGAGTTTTATAGACCGTCATCTCACCGGCTACGAGGAGGAGATGTTTTTCCATGCCTTGGGTACTATACCGGAGTTGTTCGACGGTAATCCGCCGTTCCATGGACGTGGTGCCGTGTCTTTTGCCATGAATGTGGCGGAGATTCTTAGAACGGTGAAGATGTTGGAAACGTTTGAAACCAAATAACGGGAGGAAATAAGATGAAAGTATTGATGTTCGGATGGGAGTATCCTCCTCATGTATTCGGTGGACTCGCAACAGCAAATTTTGGTATCTCCGAGGGTTTGAAGGCGCAGGGCGATATAGAGACGGTTCTCTGCTTGCCGCACCCCTTTGGCGATGAACCGCAACAGGCATGCCGTATTGTGGCTATGAATGCTGTGCCTATTGCGTGGCGTGATGTGGACTGGGATTATGTAAACAGTAGAGTGGGTAATATAATGAATCCCGACTACTATTACAAACTGCGTGATCATATCTATGCCGATTTTAATTATATGCATGTAAACGATTTGGGTTGTATGGAATTTGCCGGTGGCTATCCCAAGAACCTGCACGAGGAGATAAACAACTACTCTATCATAGCAGGTGTGGTGGCTCGTACCGAGGAGTTCGATATTATCCATGCGCACGACTGGTTGACCTACCCGGCTGGTATTCATGCCAAGATGGTGAGCGGTAAACCGCTGGTGATTCACGTACATGCAACCGATTTTGACCGTAGTAGAGGTCAGGTGAACCCCACGGTCTACGGTATTGAGAAGAACGGTATGGATCATGCCGACTGTATTATGTGTGTAAGTGAGCTTACCCGTCAGACGGTTATCAACCACTATCACCAGGATCCTGCCAAGTGCTTTGCTATGCACAATGCCGTGTATCCGCTGAACCCTGAGTTCCAGCAGATTGTGGCACAGCGCAAACCGGAGGAGGAGCGCAAGGAGAAGGTGGTTACCTTCCTGGGACGTATCACCATGCAGAAGGGACCGGAGTACTTTGTGGAGGCTGCCAATATGGTGCTGCAGCGTACCCGCAACATTCGTTTCTGCTTTGCCGGTAGCGGCGATATGATGAACGCCATGATAGAACTGGCAGCGCAGCGCGGTATTGCCGATCGTTTCCACTTCCCGGGATTCATGAAGGGTAAGCAGGTGTTCGAGGTGTTCCGCGACAGCGATGTGTATGTCATGCCGTCCGTGTCCGAGCCGTTCGGTATCTCTCCGTTGGAGGCTATGCAGAGTGGTGTGCCCACCATTATATCCAAGCAGTCCGGATGTGCCGAGATTCTGGATAAGTGTATCAAGGTGGACTATTGGGATATCCATGCCTTGGCAGATGCTATGTATGCCATCTGTACCTATCCGTCACTCTACACCTATCTGAGGGATGAGGGTAAGGCTGAGGTGGACCAAATCACCTGGGAGAAAGTAGGAAAGCGTATCCGTGACTTGTACGACCGTACGCTGGCTAATTATAACCGTTAAAACAATAATAGACAATGAAAACAATATGTTTGTATTTTGAAATACACCAGATCGTACACCTGAGACGTTACCGTTTCTTCGACATCGGTACGGATCACTATTACTACGATGATTATGAGAACGAACGTAGCATCACGGATATAGCCGAGCGTTCCTACATGCCGGCTCTGCAGGCGCTCTTGGAGATGTTGCAGGACGAGGAGAACCCGTTCAAGGTGGCTTTCTCTATCTCCGGTTGTGCCATAGAGGAGTTGGAGAACTATGCTCCGCAGGTGATTGCCAAGTTGCAGGAACTGGGGGCTACGGGCAAGGTGGAGTTCTTGGCGGAACCTTACTCTCACGGTTTGTCTTCACTCGCCAACGAGGAGAGTTTCCGCGAGGAGGTGGAGCGTCACTCTCGCACCATGAAGGAGCTGTTCGGGCAGACTCCTTCCGTGCTGCGTAACTCCTCTTTGATTTACTCCGATGACATAGGTGCACAGGTGGCAGATATGGGCTTTAAGGGGATGATGGTAGAGGGTGCTAAGCACATTCTGGGATGGAAGAGTCCGCACTACATTTACTCTTGTAGCTTGAACCCGCAACTCAAGTTGCTGTTGCGCGACTTTAAGTTGAGCGACGATATCAGCTTGCGTTTCAACGATTCCAACTGGAGTGAGTATCCGCTCTTTGCCGATACTTACATGGACTGGATTGCCAATACGCCTGCCGAGGAGCCGGTCATCAACATCTTTATGGAGTTGTGTGCTCTGGGTATCTTCCAGCCGTTGTCATCCAATATTCTGGAGTTCCTCAAGGCATTGCCGCTGTGTGCAAAGCAGCGTGGCGTTACCTTCTCTACTCCGTCCGAGATTTGCGACAACGTAGAGGCTGTAGGTGTTATGGATGTTCCCTATCCGGTATCTTGGGTGGACGAGGAGCGCGATACGAGTTGCTGGTTGGGTAACGGTATGCAGCGTGAGGCATTCAATAAGTTGTACAGCGTGGCCGACCGTGTACGCATCTGCAATGACCGTCGTATCAAGCAGGATTGGGACTATCTCCAGGCAAGTAACAACTTCCGCTTCATGACTACCAAGCAGAACAGTGTGGGTATGTATCGTGGTATCTACGATTCTCCTTACGATGCCTTCACCAATTATATGAATATTGTGGGCGATTTCATCAACCGTGTCAACAACTTGTATCCTATCGATATGGATAATGATGAGTTGAATTCACTGCTCACCACTATCAAGAATCAGGAGGATGAGTTGCTGTTGAAGGATAAGGAGATAGAGAAACTCCAGACTCGCCTCAAGGATTTGACTCCCGAGGAGGAATCGCCAAAGGAGGCGTCTGCAAAGGAGACCAAGGCTCCGGCAAAGAAGGCTGCGCCCAAGAAAGCCGCAGCGAAGTCGGCAGCCAAGAAGGTCGAAAAGAAAGAAGATAAGAAGGTAGCGGTGAAAGTTCCCGCTAAGAAATAATAGTAAAGATTATAGCTCAAGCAAAATCCCCCGACCACATCGCAAGGTGTGCATCGGGGGATTTCTTATTGGGGTATTCCCGTTGGGGCTATTTTACCAAAGCATTATTGTTGTTGGCGTCCGGGAAGACTACCGTAGGTTGGAAGCTCTTTGCTTCCTCGAAATCCATCAGTGCATAGGAGATAATAATGCAAATGTCTCCCACCTGCACCTTACGAGCCGCCGCACCGTTCAAGCAGATGCAACCGCTACCACGCTCTCCTTTGATAATATAGGTTTCGAATCTTTCGCCATTGTTGTTGTTTACAATCTGCACCTTCTCTCCGGCAATCATATTGGCAGCATCCAGCAAGTCCTCGTCTATGGTGATGCTCCCCATATAGTTTAGATTCGCCTCGGTAACCTTTACGCAGTGGAGTTTCGATTTCAATACTTCAATCATCATACTTCAATATATCGTTTATTCGTTACCTTTGTATTTAATGTGGTCTATGAGACGGATGGGGGTAGCACCGCAGTACACCGTGATACATCCCACGATGAAATCGTGATCCTCCCATGAGGTGACATCCTCCAGCGTGTCGCCGTTGACAATGGAGTAATACTGTACCTCCAGACCGTCAATTGCATTGATGGAATCCACCACCCACTTGTGGGTTTCTGCCACCGTGTGTGTCTTGGCATACTCCACACTGGCAAACAGGGTCTGTGCTATGTTTGGCGCAATGGCTTTCTCCTCCTTTGTGAGCAGTGTGTTGCGGCTACTCATAGCCAGTCCGTTCTCCTCGCGAATCACCGGGCACGGTACTATCTCGACGTTCAGCTTCAAGTCGCGCACCATTGCCTTAATCACGGCAATCTGCTGGAAATCCTTCTCGCCGAAGTAAGCACGATCCGGTTCCACGGCGTAGAACAGTTTGCTCACAATCTGACACACACCGTTGAAGTGTCCCGGACGGAAAGCACCCTCCATAACGCTATCCGTAGGCGGGTAGCTGAATACACGTGTATCCTCCTCCGGATACATCTCTTTAACCTCCGGTGCAAATACTATGTTGCAACCGATACTCTCCAGCAATTGGCAGTCTGCCTCCAGTGTGCGTGGATAGCGTTCCAAATCGCTTTTATCGTTGAACTGTGTCGGGTTTAAGAAAACGCTTACCACCGCAACACCGTTTTCCGCCACACATCTTTTTACCAGTGATGCATGACCGTTGTGCAAAGCCCCCATCGTGGGAACCAATCCTATCTTTTTGCCTTCTAAACGAGCCTTTTCAAGAGTAGCCTTAAGCTCCTTAATTGTTTTTAATACTACCATTTCTTTAGTTCGGAAATTATTCATTATCCGGTTATGTTTCGAAAATCGGTGCAAAATAACAAACTATTTGTCACATAGCGAAGAAAAAATGGAATAAAATGAAAAAAAGAGCACCTAATCCGCACTTTTTGCGGGTTCTTCCGGCTTTTTTTCGTATCTTTGCACGGTTATTTAGCAATTCAAATATGAAGGCAAAAAAAATTCTGTTCATCTCACAGGAGATGGTACCATATGTAACCGGCTCTTCGCTTGCCGAATCCGGTAGAAACTTACCTCAATCTATTCAGGAAATGGGTTGTGAAATTCGCTCGTTTATGCCCAAGTGGGGTGTTATCAACGAGCGGAGAAATCAGCTGCACGAAGTAATTCGTCTTTCCGGCATGAATATCATAATCGATGATACCGACCATCCGCTGATTATCAAGGTGGCGTCTATTCAGGCGGCTCGTATGCAGGTCTACTTCATCGATAACGACGATTATTTTATGAAGCGTCAAATGGCTTGCAACGAGAATGGCGAGGAGTATGATGACAATGGAGAGCGTGCTATCTTCTATGCACGCGGTGTGTTGGAAACGGTAAAGAAGTTGCGTTGGACTCCCGACATTATTCACTGTCAGGGCTGGGTGGGCTCCGTGGTGCCGTTGTTTATCAAGACGGCATATCACGATGAACCGTGTTTCCAGAATACTAAGGTGGTGTGTTCGCTCTTCGGCGATGTCCTTACCAAACCGGTAGGAGAGAACTTCTCGCAGCTGTTGGAGTGCAAAAGTTTGACGAAAGATATGTTAGAAGGCTATAACGACCCGTTCATGTACGACGACCTGATGCATCTGGCTATAGACTATAGCGATGGTATAGTGCAGGCAGAGGCTCATGTACCTGAGGCTTATATGGCATACGCAAAGGAAAAGAATGTTCTTACGTTGCCGTATGAGGAGGGGAATGATTACAAACGAGTAGACGCATTCTACAATCAAATCTTGGGTATTACACCGGAAGAGAAGGCGGAGTGATGCGTCTGTATGCAAACTTTTTTTGAATGAAGAAAATTTTTTATCTGGCGATGCTTGCGTTCGCGTGGGTGTCTTGCGATGATGAAACACAAGGGTTGGGAATGATTTCGGAGTCGGATGTGTTGACGATTTCGGATACGTTGCTGTATGCTACGTCGAATTCGGTTCCGGCGGGTGCTACCATAGCACGCTCTTCTACCTGTTATCTGGGTAGGGTGACGGATCCGGAGACCAACAGTACGGTGACGGCGGAGTTCTTGACGCAGTTCTATTGTAAGGATAACTTTAATGTGGTGTCTCTCTTGGAGGATACTACGGGGGTAACGGTATCGTCTGCCCGTCTGGGTCTCTACTTCGACTCTTTCTACGGTGATTCTCTTTCTCCTATGAAGGTGAGTGTGTATGAGCTGGATGCGGCGAATGTGATGCAGGGTAATACGTATTACTATACCAATCTAGATCCGCTGACTTATTTGCCGGGTGGGGTGCTTCCGTCACGTCCGCTGGCATCGGCGGTCTACACGCTGGACGACCAGACGGTGGATGAGGATGATAAGAGTTCGTCGGACTATACGAAGTTTATCAATATTCCGCTGCCTACGTCGTATGGTGAGCGTATCTACAAATCCAACTTGTCTCATCCGGCTTACTTCACCAACTCCTATACTTTCGCTAAGAATGTGTGTCCGGGGTTCTACTTTAAGATAGAGGGTGGAGACGGCTGTATGGCGTATATCACCACTGCGGTGCTGGATGTAAGGGTTACGCGTGCGGATACCTTATATAATACATTGCGCTTTGCGGCTACGCCCGAGGTGGTGCAGACTAATGTGGTGCGTAACGATGAGGCGGCGGTGAATGCGCTAATAGCGGACGATGCTTGCACTTATATGAAGACGCCTGCGGGTATTTATACCGAGGTGGAGCTTCCGGTGAATGCTATCTACAGCGGTTCGCACGTAAGCGATGAGGTGAACTCCGTGAAGGTGGTGTTCGACCGTGTGGAGAATGAGGCTACTACGGATTATGAGCTTTCTGTTCCTTACACCGTGCTGATGATTCGCAAGAGCAAGATGGAAAGTTTCTTTGCCGATAACAAGACGGTGGATACCGAGGAGGCTATCTATACGACTCTTTCGTCCAACGATTCTACGTACACCTTTACCAACATAGCTACCATAGTGAAGGCTATGAATACGGAGCGTAAGGAGGGGTTGCTTACCAATGCTCGGTGGGAGCAGGAGAACCCGGACTGGAATAAGGTGTTGTTGATACCGGTGGTTCGAAATTACGATTCTTCCAGTACTCTCATCTCTGTGAATCCTTCTCTGGCTATGGCTAGTACCAAGCTGGTGCGGGGAAAGGACAAGGAGATTCCGGTACAGGTTATCTACTCGCGATACAAATAACTACGTAAACAATATAATAAGCGGACGCACAGAAACGATGTTATCGAATTTGTGCGTCCGCTTTTTTGTATATACCCTTCTTCGGCTTAGTGTTCACAAAGTTCGGTGAGGATACCGCAGGTAGATTTCGGGTGCAGGAAGGCGATGTTCAGGTTCTCGGCGCCCTTGCGCGGAGCCTTGTCGATGAGGCGAATGCCCTTGCCCTCGCACTCTACGAGTGCATTGGCTACACCGTCTTCTACGCAGAAGGCTACGTGGTGTACGCCCTTGTTGCCCTTCTCCAGCCACTTGGCGATGGTGCTCTCGGGAGACGTTGGCTCCAACAACTCTATCTTAACCTCGCCACACTTCAAGAATGCGGTCTTTACCTTCTGGTCCTCTACAACCTCTGTTGCGTAGTACTCCAAGCCGAGTACCTCGGTGAAGTAAGGGAGTGCCTCCTCTATGCTCGGTACGGCAACACCCAGGTGTTCAATGTGTGATACTTTCATTTGTTTATTATATTAATAATGTATATATCTGTTCCTAACCTGCAAAATAACAAAAAAAGTAGCAGATAGGAAAATCTTATTGCTACTTTTTTGTGTTTTGTTTAAAACTCAACGGTAATTTTTGCATTAAGCTGCCGTCCGGTGAGGTAATTGGGCACGGCATACTGCTGGTTCTCTACATCGGTTATCCAGTAGTAGGAGCTTACGTTGTTTGTGCCTAGTAGGTTGAGGCAGTCCATGCCGAGCCATATATTCTTGATGTGACTCTTCCACCCTTGGGTGTACTCGTGCTTCTCGTTGTCCAGTAGTCGGTAACTCATACCAATGTCGGCACGCCGGTAGGCGGAGGCGCGGAAGGCGTGTTCTTCCAGTCCCTTGTGGGGAGCGCCAAAGGGAAGACCGTCGGCGTAGGCAAGCTTGAGGGTCATCTTCCAGCGCTCGGTGCCGGGGAAGAAGTCGGTGAAGTAGAGTGACACGTTGAAGCGTTGGTCGGTGGGCTGGGGGACACTCTTGCCGTTTATTTTTTGCTGCGCTTTCATGAGAGAGAGGCTCAACCAGGAATCTGTTCCGGGAACAAACTCGCCGTAGAGTTTCATGTCGAGACCGGTGACGTATCCCGTGGAGATGTTTTCTCCGTAGTAGACTATGCGCATATTGTCCACGTTGTAGGGGATGAGGTTGCTCAGGTGCTTGTAGTAGAGTTCGCCGGTGAACTTGAATACACGATCTGCCATGCGGAACTTATAGTCGCCGCCCAGCACAAAGTGGATGGATTTCTGACTCTTGATATCTTTGTTGAGTTGCACCGTGGTGTTGCCGTCTACCGTGACGGTGTCCTTTATCTCCTTGTAGAAGGGGGTCTGATAGTAGATGCCGGTGGCGAAGCGGAAAGTGAAGTTCTCGTTGGCTGCGGGAATCCATCCCACGGAGAGGCGCGGACTTAGCAACCACTCCTTGTTCCAACTCCAGTGGCTCAGGCGGGCACCGTAGCGCAGGCGAACCACTCCCGCCTGGGTTTGCATGCGGTAGGTGTCCTCGGCGAATAGTTCCATACGGGAGCTGTTTACCTTATTTATAGAACGCAGGTTGTAGATGAGTTGCAGCTTCTCCGGGTTGCGTGGCATATTGTAACCGGCGGAATCGCGCATCTCCCATTCGCGGGTGTTGTCGTCTATTTTCTCAAACTTCCATCCCAGTCCCGCTTTCAGCGTGTGCGCTTTTATCTTCTTGTCGAACACTCCCTTTATGGCACTCGTCTTGGCGGTAAGGTAGTTGCGGGCGTGCTGTAGGTAGGTGCCTATGCCCAGATTGTCTTGTGTGTTGGTGTCGTCCAGCCAGTACTGTCCTTGTATGTCGAAGGTTTCCTGCTCCTTGGTGTGGAACAGCGAACCGAGCAGTGTGAACTGTGTGTTGGCATCTATCTGTCGTTTTATTTGCAGACTGCCGAAGAAGGTGCGGAAGAGGTCTTTCTCCTGTCCGTCGAAGTACACCTTGAAGCTCTTGACATCGTCCATAGTGCCGAAGTTGGTCTCTCTGTTCTCCGGAGTGAAGTTGTATTTGTTTTGCGATATATTGCCTATGAAGTCTATGGTCCATCGCTTGTTGGGTGTCCAACTGAAGTACGTCTGATAATCCAGATAGCTGGGGTCGTACTCGCCGTTTGTCTCGAGTGAACCCAGCAAGAAACGGTTGCTCTTATAGCGCACACCGTTCAGCCAACTGAACTTCTTTTTGCCCACTCCCACATAGGCACTTGCTCCCAAGAGGCTTGCGGATACCGTACCTTCCGTTTCGCCCGGTTGCAGACGTTTGTAGGTGATATCCAGTACACTCGACATTTTGTCGCTATATTGTGCTCCGTAGCCGCCGGCGGAGAAACTAACATCCTTCACCATATCGCTGTTGATCACGCTCAACCCTTCCTGCTGACCGGAGCGGATGAGCAGTGGGCGGTACACCTCTACACCGTTTATGTACACACTGTTCTCGTCGAACGAACCGCCGCGCACGTTGTACTGACTGCTCAACTCGTTGTGTGTACTCACTCCCGCCTGCATCTGTATCATCTCCTCTATGGCATTGCCGCTCACCGACGGGGTGTTTTTGGTCTTTGCCGGGTCCAGTCGTTCCATACCGTCCATACGTCGCTGCACCTCCTTCACCGTCACCTCGCCTACCTCTTGGTAGTTAGTGGGCAGATGGAAGTTCATGGTGATGGCTCCCTTGGGGCGGCGCAGTGTCTTCTTTTGTGTCTTATATCCCATCATGGAGCACACCACTACCATGCTGTCCTTGCTCTCTGCTTGCAGCTTGTACTTGCCGCTTATGTCAGCCAGAACACCTGTGGTAGTTCCCTCTATGTAAACGCTCGCCAATTCAATGGGTTGGTGTTCGTCGTCTACTATCTTACCCGTAATCGTTACTTTGTTCTGTGCGTATGTGCAGAGCGTACAGAACCAGAATACGATAATCGTTAATTTTTTCGTTATTTCCATATTTCCTTCAAAATCTATATTACACCGTTTTTTTGCGTGTGCAATTCATAGAAAATAACGCCAAAAAGTCCTAAAAGGTATATTTTTCGCCATAATTTTCTTTTTTTTTAGGAAAAGCTTTGTAGGTTTCCGAAAATGAATTACCTTTGTCCCGAATTTAGGCATATTAACTTTATGTTGTAGTGCTTATAAAAAAAGAATGGCAAGCCGTTCTTTGGGAATGGATGTTCTCGGGGGTGCGGGTGAGCTGAGTTATAGTGAAATAGATGAATAAATTAAAGTAAATAAATAGATGTCTAATTAATTTTTATGCTCGATGAAAAGTAAAATTATTAATTTGTCACTCATAGGAGTCCTGCTGTTGGGCTCTGCGAGTACTTTCGTTTCGTGCAAGGACACCGAGGCAGATGATATTGCAAACTTGCAATCTCAGGTGAACGGTCTCTATTCCGATTTGCAGACGCAGATTGCGGATATGCAGAAACAGCACGAGGAGTTGAAGAATGGTTACACTGCATTGTACAACGATTTAGACAGCAAGTTGGAAGATTTGACGGACAAGGTCAATGCCATTAAGTCTTGCGATTGTACAGGTATTCCGGCTCAGGCGGAGCTTCCGGATTTCCTTAAGAATGTAACAACCATCGATGAGTTGGCAGATGCTTTGTTGAAGACCGGTAAGTTTACCGGTAGCGGTAACAATTCAAGCTCTGTTACTAAGGAGGATGTCCAGAAATGGATTGCTGCGGCTATTGCAGATGAGGACTTTGCAACAAAGGCTGATGTTAGTGCTGCAAAGGATGAGGCAAATGAAGCTTTGAAGAATGCGTTGACTTCTTACTTGTGGGTGCTCGATTATAAGGAGCAGATTACAAATTTGGAGTCTGCTTTGAATGATTCTAAGAAGTTGGCTGAGGAGGCTAAGACTGCAGCAAACGATGCTGCGACTAAGGCTGCTCAGGCTGTTGCCGATGCTTCTACAGCTAACGGTACTGCTACCGAAGCACAGGAGAAGGCTGTGGAGGCTTTGACTACTGCAAATGCTTTGAATGGTCAGGTTGCTCAAATGGCTGCCGACAATGCTGTTCTCTCTGCAAATGTAGAAGATTTGCTGAAGCGTGTGGCTGCATTGGAGAGCAACGGTGGTAGCAATGGTGATAACAGCAATATAACGGGATGTTCATGTCCATCATGGCTTCCGGATAGCATCACAAGTGTGGCAGTCCTGGCACACAAGGCAAGTACTACCGCTAGCGAGGCACTTGAGGAGGCACAGAAATTGAACGATAAGACGAAGGCTTATGTTGATTCAGTTGTTGCTGCTGCTCTTGCTAATAAGAATGATTGCGATAACGTGGGTGGCGGTAATGTCAATGTTGACTTGAGTGGTTATTATGATAAGACTCAAATCGATAGTATTGTGAACGCTAATAAGCCTAACTTGGATGGCTATTATAACAAGACTGAAATCGATAATCTTTTGAACGGCTATGCTACAACGGGTTCTTTGAGTATTTATGCTACTAAGAGCGAGGTTGAGGCTAAGTTCAATAGCGCATACACTGAGTTTAAGGATAGCATTGGTGCTTTGCGTACCGATATTTCCGATTTGATTGGTAAGTACGACATCATCTTGGGTATGTACGACAAACTCGTTACCGGTGTGAGCGTTGAAGCCACTACCAACTCTGTTCTCGGTTCACTGATTGTTCCGGGCTATAGCTCAACTGTTTTGGCAGCTTACTATGGTACAATGGCGGACGGTGTCGAGTTCCCGACTGTTCGTTCAAAATACTTTGCTAATGGAGACGATGTTGAAAATTACTTCGGTGGCATTACTCTTTCTTCTCAGCTTACGAAGTCAAAGGGTGAGACCGTAGTTCAGCAGCCGGGTGATATCTATTTGACCGTTAATCCGAACGATGTTGATTATAGCGGTATCAACCTTAGCTTGGTAAATTCACAGGGCGTTGAGGCTCCGGGCTTCTCTATTGGTGCTTTGCAGGAAACGAATAAGGTTTTGACCTTTGGTTATACAAGAGCATCCTCTAACGGATTCTATGTATCACACGCTTCTATAGACGATGTTGCTAGTGTCGAGAAGATTTCTATCGACAAGAGTTCACTCAAGTCTTCTGCAACTTCTGTTCTTAGTCAGCTTAAGAGCGGTAATTACTTTAGCTCAGCCAAGAGCTTGGCTACTGTTGCTGCTACCTTGCTTAAGAGTGTAAACAATACCCTTCCTGCTTATGCGGTTAAGGCTACTTGGAACGATGGTGTGAAGGATCGTTCTGTAACTTCTGGTTACTCTATTGCAGCAACAGCTGTTCCTGCACTTAGCTACAAGTTCGGTCAGGGCGTTTCTGCAAACGTATCTCTCCCGAGAGTTCCGAGTGTTCAGTCTATCCTCAACAACCTCAACCTTGACTTCAGTGACTTGAACTTCGACATTGATTTCAGTAAGATGTTTGGTGATGATTTTGTCGTGATTGATGTTCCGTTGGATATGATTTTCGATGTGGGAATTGATGCAGAAGGTGTCAAACCGGATATAAAAGTTGAGGTTATTACCGATGGTGTTGAAGCCGAAGGAGAAATCACAGGTTCACCAACATTGAAGGACGGCGCAATTACAGCAGAAATTTATCAAAAGACTGAAAATGGTGTTGTTAAAGATACTGTGAAAGTTACAGTTGCGGATGATGCTATTGATATGAATGGCGTTGGTGTGAAGGTAACATCCATAGAGGGTATTAAGGTTAATACTGATGTCACAATCCCATGGGATGAAGTTTCGTTTACTTTCAACAAAATTGATGAAAGTGAAAAAGTAGACGGCAAGAAATATTTCGAGTTACATGAATCTGTTCAAGTCAAAATCAGTACCGATATGTTGAAGGAGATATTGAATACTGACGAGTTGAATGAAAGCGTGAACTCAATGTTGAACGATAAGCTCAGCTTCTTGACAGATATCACCAGCAGTCTTGACGGTACCTCATTCGATACTTACATCAACCAGATTAATAGCCTCTTGGCTAAGATTGAAACCTTCCTCA
>CAYOKO010000025.1:14492-20624 GCA_964404555.1 uncultured Bacteroidaceae bacterium
GATACTTACATCAACCAGATTAATAGCCTCTTGGCTAAGATTGAAACCTTCCTCAATAAGGATCCGAACTCTTATCTGCAGCCGGTTCTGTTGTGCAACAACGGTTCTTCTCTCGCTCAGGTAAGTGCAATGCGTCAGTTGCCTACTACCATCAGCCTTAGCGGCGGTGAGGCTTCAGCCGTACTCTATGGTACCTCATACACCGCTGAAATCATTGCTCCGGCATATAAGAAGTATGTCGAAGTGTACAAGCTGAACGGTAGCGGTAATTGGGAGCCTTATGCAACCGGTAACAATGCCGCTTACGGTACAGGAACGGTTGTCGATGGCGACAGAGTGAAGTTCGGTTTCCACGCAACGGAAACAGGTCTTTACCGCGTTGTTTATCAGGCACTCGACTACGCCGGAAAGGTTGCAGGACGTAGCTACTACATACAAGTTAAATAATTAAATAGTGAGTTTTATGAAACTGAAAAGTATAATCTTATCAGCGTCTATGGTTCTGGGTTGTCTCTCTGCGACAGCCCAGAATGAGGCGCCTAAGACCGAGAAGGTCTTTAATCCGCACTGGTACATTCAGGCACAGTACGGTGGTCAGTACACATTGGGAGAGATTAGTTTCAACGATCTGGTTTCTCAGAATGCGCAACTCGGTGTAGGTTATAACTTCACCAAAATCTTCGGCGCACGCCTGTCTGTCAATGCTTGGCAGAGCAAGGGCGGTATCGCTTGCGGTTCCGTAGATGCTAAGTGGAAGTGGAATTATGTAGCACCTATGGTAGATGTTACCATGAACCTCTCCAACTTGGTTTGCGGTTACAACCCCACTCGTTTGGTCAACGTATCCATCTTTGGAGGTGTAGGTGCTAACATCGCCTTCAACAACGACGAGGCAAACGACCTGGTAGCAAATGGCGTTACCAACGTACAGTACGGATATAACCACTCCTTGAGCCAGAACCTCGCATACAAGTGGGACGGCACCAAGACCCGTTTCGTAGGTCGTTTCGGTTTGGACATCGACTTCCGCATCTGCGACGCTTTGAGCATCGGCTTGGAAGCAAATGCAAACGTCCTCAACGACAAGTACAACTCAAAGAAGGCAGACAATGCCGACTGGTATTTCAACGGCTTGGTAGGTTTGAAGTATAACTTCGGCAAGACCTATAAGGTACGCGAGATTCCTACCTGCTGCCCTCCGGTAGTAGAGAAGGTGGTAGAGAAGGAAGTTGTTAAAGAGGTAGAGAAAGCACCCGCAAAGGAGGTTCTCCGTCGCGAGATTTTCTACACCATCAACAGTGTACAGGTTCCCCTCAACGAGGAATCTAAGGTAAAGGAAGTTGCCGAGTACCTCAACAAGTATCCCGAAGCAAAGGTTTACATCACCGGTTATGCCGACAAGGGTACTGGTAACAGCACCATCAACAAACGTCTGGCAGCCAACCGTGCCAACACCGTTGCACGCGAATTGGTAGACAAGTACGGCATCAGCAAGGATCGTATCATCTCTACCTCTAAGGGTGATACCGAGCAACCCTTCTTGGAGAACGACAAGAATCGTGTTGCTATCTGCATTGCCGATTAATAAAGATTCATTTTAAGATGTAGTTATAGTCCGGTTTGCTTCTTCCTTGAGACAAAGGGATGAATGCAAACCGGATTTTTCAGTTAAATTAGTACAATGAAGAGAATTCTTTTATTAGCAGCTTTGTTCTTTAGCATAGGTTCCGGATTTGCTCAGTCGCTCAGTAGTGGTTTCTACCGCATACAAAACCAGTACACGGGCAGATACATGAAAGTGCGTGATAACTATGGCTATTTGGATATGAAACAATCGGATCCGGATCTCACAGCCATAACAACCATTTACGGTGTCGAGAATGCTATCGTCGACCCGGGTACAGTCATGTATATACAGCCCGTAGGCGAGCAGTACAATGTAATAGCTCAGGGTACGGATATGCACAGCATTATAGGATACTATATTCGCTTTATGGCAACGAATAACGGAACCACGTGGCGTGCTTATCAGTCAAAGTCCGGAGCTACAAAGTATATCTCCGACGAATATGATTGCCCTGTGGACGAGAAGTATAGTAGTTTGAATACAAGTACCTCTAAATCACGAGATTGGTACATTACGCCCATCGATGCATCTACAGACACATATTCAGCAGTAAAGCCTACCATACAGGTGGAAAATAAGTACTATGCAGCGTACTTTGCCGGATATGCTTTCGATTTGGTTTCCGAGGGGATGAAGGCTTACTATATCGACTTGGTACAGGACGGCTATTGTCGTTTGGCGGAAATCACCGGAACCGTACCTGCGGCAACGCCGGTTATTATAGAGTGTAGCTCCAACAATCCTTATAATAACAAAATACAGCCGGTATCCTCTTCCGTTACGAGCGTAAAGGGCAATAAGTTGACGGGCGTTTATTTTGATATAGACGAGAACAGCAGTCACCGCAGATATGTTACGTACGATGCCAACACCATGCGTGTATTGGGACTCACGTCCGACGGAAAGTTGGGTCTTGTTACGAACAGCTCATTGTCTCATGTTCCCGAGAACACCTTCTACATGACGGTAGCTTCCGGAACCGCAGCTAGTTTGGAAGCCGTAGAGGAAATTCCAGCGGCGAAGATTGTGGTAGGAGATGCCGACGGTGATGGAAAGGTTTCCGTTTCGGATATCACCAAGGTTGCCTCTATGATTATAGAGGGAATCACCGGTAGTACTGCGAATCCGGCAGCCGATGTCGATGGTGACGGAAAGGTTTCCGTATCCGATATCACTGCTCTTGCAGCCAAGATTTTGGAACAGTCTCAGAGTAACTAATACTCTTGTAGTATAATAAAAATTGCGTTGCAACGCTTCCGTAATGGAAAATGTTGCAACGCAATTTTTTTATTCGAAGATGTTGTTACTTCTTAAACAATGTCTTTGCAATACGAAGGCTCAAAACCGGATATACCGCAAACTTATTGGAGATGTTTACATAATCCTTCACCTGACCGCGCAAATCTATAACCTCACGACTAAGGTCGGTGCCATCGTGTGTAATCACCTGCGGTTTACCACCCCAAAAGAGAACACCACAATCGAAACCAATCGTCAGTCCATCCTCCGGGTTCTTCGTCAAGGAACCGTTGTAACCAAATCCCAAATACGGTTTAAAACGGTTCGTCTTCATCTTTGCACTGAGCGTATTATCCTTATCCGGAAAGAGCGTGTACGCCACCTTATTGCCGTTCTCGTCGACCTTCCAACCCATATTTACACCCATCTTCTCATCGTTGTAGGCAGCAGAACACAAGCTATACATAGTCTTGGACAGCCCCTCCGTGTTAGAAAACCAAAAGCCACTACCGTCAACGTAGAGCAGGTATTGATCCATTTCCGCATCGTACTCTATATTGTGGTCGCCATATTGGTTTTCCTCATTTCCATAATCGTGCAACTGACCTATCAAGTTATTATAGATCCCCACACCCACCGGAGCCGTAGCATCGTGAGCAGAGTTCAGAGCCTCGGCAATGGTCGAAGAGGTACTGTAGTAAAAACCACCTGTAAAGTGCCAATGCTTATTCTTGAACGGAAACACATCCACCAAGAGCTTAAAGTGGTTCATCGTAGGTTTGCCAATCATGTCGATGCTGTTGTCAATCTCCAGTCCCGTCAGCTCCTTCAACTTTCCCGTTATGCGGTCAAAGCGGTCGGACATATACGCATTATACGCATCGCGATCCGTCTCATACAACTCCCGGGAGTAATCGTTATCCGCCATCTGCACCTGGAACGTCATAGTCTTTTGGAAGCGAGGCATAAAGTCGTATCCCGCACGCACCTGGACGGAATTACCTATCGGCGAAGAAAGTTCCAGACCGATACCCGTGGTTCCGGCGGTAATAGCCAAATCCAGTTTGTTGAATATTTTTAGCTTACCATCCGTTATCCCCTCGTTGCTATATGCCGAAGGATCGTACCCCGTCTGGGCAGTACACACCCCACTAAGACACAATGTCGCAGCTATGATTGTTGTTCGTTTCATCCTATTAATGTTAAGCAATCAGAGAAAGCTTGTTAAGTAAATTTTTCGCAAAGGTACGATAAAAAAGGCAAAATAGGCAACTCGTGACGTAAAAAAATGCTACCTTTGCAGGAAAATTTGTGAAATCAACACTTCAATGGGTAAAATCATTCTCCTAACAGTATTAATCTACTTCGCCATCCTCCTATGGATAGCCAAGAAAACCGGTAAAAATCAAGACAACGACACCTTCTTTCGCGGCAATCGTCAGTCCCCCTGGTACGTAGTAGCCTTCGGCATGATAGGCGCCTCCCTCTCCGGCGTCACCTTCGTCTCCGTACCCGGAATGCCACAAGTCATAGACCTCACCTATATGCAAACCTGCATAGGATTCTTCTTTGGCTACCTAGTCATAGCACACATCCTCTTACCCCTCTACTACCGCCTCAACCTCACCTCCATCTACGGCTACCTAGGCGAACGCTTCGGCACCGTATCCTACAAGACCGGAGCCTCCTTCTTCCTACTCTCCAAGATGATAGGCGCCGCCGTCCGCCTCTACCTCGTCTGCATGATACTACAACGCTATGTCTTCGACACCCTGCACGTACCCTTCCTCGCCACCATCTCCGTCACCGTACTGCTCATCTGGCTCTACACCTACCGCAGCGGCATCAAAACCATAGTCTGGACCGACTCCCTGCAAACCTTCTGTATGCTCGCCGCCCTAGTACTCATCTTCTACGAAGTAATGAACCGCATGAACATAGGTCTGGCAGACCTCCCCACCGTGGTACACAACAGCGGGCACGACCGCATCTTTGTCTTCGACGACTGGCAATCCAAGCAAAACTTCTTTAAACAATTCCTCAGCGGCATCTTCATCACCATAGTCATGACCGGACTAGACCAAGACATGATGCAGAAGAACCTCTCCTGTCGCAACCTACGCGAAGCCCGTCGCAATATGTACACCTACGGATTCTCCTTCATCCCCGTCAACCTCCTCTTCCTCACCCTAGGCATCCTCCTGCTCACCTACGGACAGCAACAAGGCTTACAGCTCCCCACCGCCGGCGATGAGTTGCTCCCCTTCTTCGCCGCCGAAGGTCGGTTAGGACTCTTTGTGCTGATACTCTTCAGTATAGGCATCATAGCCGCCGCCTTCTCCAGTGCCGACTCCGCCCTAACCGCCCTCACCACCAGCTTCTGCGTAGACATCATGGGCATGAAGACACAATCGCACTCTGGCAAGAAACGCAAGCAAGTACACCTGGCACTGTCCGTATTGTTTGTCCTTATTATATGGATTATACGAGAGTTAAACAACAAAAGCGTCATAGACGCCATCTACACCATAGCCTCCTACACCTACGGTCCACTCCTGGGAATGTTTATGTTTGGTCTTTTCACCAAGAGAATGCCAAGAGACAAGTGGGTACCGTTCGTAGCCATAGGAGCACCGGTCTTGTGTTACATCATAGATAGAGTAACCTTCTCCTACACCGGATATCAGTTCGGCTACGAAATGCTCATGCTGAATGGATTGCTGACCTTTGGAGGACTTTATGTAATATCGCATTCAACCAAGTTTCCATCCTCACATTAAGGATGGAAACATTGTGCTAACAGAAGCATCGTCTTAGAACTGGAAGTAGATAAACTTCTGCAAATCTGCCGTAACGAACTGATAGAGCACAAACACAATCACCACAACACTCACCGCCATAATCGGCAACGGAAGAGACGCAAACCCTATGCGGTAACGACGCTTCCAATTCTCCGGCAACCAGTGTATAATCATACCCAGTACAATCATAAGGAACACATTCTTGTACGCCGCACACACATCCGGAATACACTGCGTATTCCAAGGCGAACCAATCTGCGCCACCATACTCTGCGCCGTTTTCCATGCCACCTCATTCGCCTCCTGCGGATTCAAGTTGGAACCGGCACGGAAGAACAAACGGGTAAAGGTGATAAACACAAACGTCAGCAAGATGGACCATGCACGCTCCAGCCAACCGAAACAAGGCTTTCCCCCCACCTTTTTATATATACAACGCACCACAGCACCCAGCAGAATCACCCC
>CAYOKO010000026.1:0-20479 GCA_964404555.1 uncultured Bacteroidaceae bacterium
ATGAAAAAAATCTCTTTAAAACGGAGTAGACAGGTGTTATTTGCCTTGTTGCTCTTTATTCCTTCTGTGCTCCATGCGCAGCGGAATTTCCAGGTTGACCTCTGGCAAGAGGGGTATGCTTATAGTAACGGACATGATGCTCCGGAGGTGATTGACCCTTCCAAAGGATATTTTAAACCTTCGCTCAACGTCTTCCTCCCGGCCGAGGATAAGCAGACGGGTAGGGCTGTGCTGGTATGTCCCGGTGGTGCTTACAGTCATCTGGCATTGCAGCACGAGGGTACAGATTGGGCTCCTTTCTTTAACGAACGTGGTATTGCTGTGGTAGTGCTCACTTATAGAATGCCCTTTGGTAACACTCAGGTACCCTTATCCGATGCACAGGAGGCTATGCGCATCATCCGCAGTAAGGCAGGGGAGTGGAACATCAATCCTAATGATATAGGTGTGATGGGTTCCTCTGCCGGTGGTCACTTAGCCGTAACTTTGTCAACCAAGTCCGATTTCGATGTTCGTCCGAACTTCCAGATTCTCTTCTATCCGGTCGTTACGATGGATGCGAAAACCACGCATACGGGCAGTCGCGAGAGCCTTTTGGGTAAGGAGCCGAGTGACAAGACCGTTGCCGCATGGTCGGGCGAGAACAATGTGTATCGTCGCAATACACCACCCGCTATCTTGTTGCTTAGTGGTGATGACGGTGCTGTGCCTCCTCTTAACAGCATTCTTTACTTCCAGGCACTCCGCAAAGCCGGGATTCCCGCAACTCTCCATGTTTACAACGATGGTGGACACGGCTGGGGATTCAAAACCGGATTTGCGCATCACCAAGAGGTACTCGATGCACTGGACGCATGGCTTCCTACGGTTCCCTCACACAAGGGTGATGCCGTTCGCATAGCTTGCGTGGGAAATAGCATCACCGATGGCGTAGGTTTGAAGGATCGTGACAAGGATGGATATCCCACCAAGTTGGGCGAGAGCCTTGGCGAGAACTACTGGGTACGCAACTTTGGCGTGAGCGGTCGCACCATGTTGAACAACGGTGATTATCCCTACATGAAGGAGCGTCAGTGGAAGGAGACCAAGGACTTCAACCCCGATATTGTGATTATAAAGTTGGGTACCAACGATAGTAAGCCCAATAACTGGAACGAGCACGGTAAGGAGTTTGCTGCCGATATGCAGAGCATGATTAATGAGTTGCGTGCGCTTCCCTCCAAGCCCAAGATTGTATTGGTAGACCCCATCTGGGTGGATGGTCCCGTACACACCATCACCGATTCCGTGATAGTGAACTACGTAATTCCAACCATCAACAAGGTTGCGAAGAAGAACAAGCTTCCCGTGATAGACCTGCATACTCCGTTCGTGGGTAAGAAGGAATGGCTCACACGCGACCGTTTGCACCCCAATGAGTTGGGAGCCAAGACCATGGCGGAACTTATAGAAAAACGTCTATTGGAGTTGAAATATGTAACGAAGTAAACGTTACTTCCTATACATAATGTGGGGCGATGTAATCCTGCCGGAAACATCGCCCCACTTTCAGAGTAGGACTTTTTGCCCTAAAAAACAACACCTATATAATACTTACTCAAGTTATTTATACGCTTGTTCATGAACACCCTTAACGGCACGACCGCTAGGATCGTTCATGTTCTTCCAAGCCTCGTCCCATGCCAATGCAGTAGCCGTAGAACAAGCTACACTTGCCTCGTGTGGTACGCTCAGCGCAGCAGACTTGCTTGGGAAGTGTTCCTCGAAGATGCTACGATAGTAGTATTCCTCCTTGTTCATCGGCGTGTTGATGGGGAAGCGCTCGGCTGCATGTGCCATCATCTCGTCTGTAACAGCCTCGGAGGTAATCTTCTTCAGTGTATCAATCCAGCTATATCCTACGCCATCGCTGAACTGCTCCTTCTGTCTCCACGCTACGCTCTCCGGTAACATATCGGCAAACGCTTCACGTATGCACTTCTTCTCAATGACATCTCCCGGACACATCTTTGCTGCAGGGTTGAAGCGCATGGCAACATCCAGGAACTCTTTGTCCAGGAACGGAACACGACCCTCAACACCCCATGCGCACAAACTCTTGTTGGCACGCAGACAGTCGTATTGATACAGTTTGCCCAACTTACGCACCGTCTCCTCATGGAACTCCTGTGCGTTAGGAGCCTTGTGGAAGTAAAGGTATCCACCAAAGATTTCGTCGGCACCCTCACCGCTCAGTACCATCTTGATACCCATGCTCTTGATGACACGAGAGAGTAGGTACATAGGCGTGCTGGCACGAACCGTAGTAACATCGTATGTCTCAATGAAGTAGATAACATCGCGAATGGCATCCAGACCTTCCTGAATGGTATAGTTGATTTCATGATGTACTGTACCGATATGCTCTGCCACTACACGAGCCTTCTCCAGGTCGGGCGCACCCTTTAAGCCTACAGCAAAGGAGTGCAGACGTGGCCACCAGGCACTTGTCTTACCATCTTCCTCGATGCGTGCTCCGGCAAACTTGTTTGCTACAGCCGAAATTACGGAGCTATCCAGACCGCCGGATAACAATACGCCGTAAGGCACATCGCTCATGAGCTGACGCTTCACTGCTGCTTCCAGAGCATCGTGTAACTCCTGTACGGATGCCGGATTGTCCTTTACGTTCTCGTACTCCATCCAGTCGCGCTTGTACCAACGAACCAGTTTTCCCTCCTTGCCGTGGTAGTAGTGTCCCGGTGGGAAAGGTTTGTACTCATCGCAGAAACCTTCCAAAGCCTTCAGCTCACTTGCAACATAAATCTTGCCATCGGCATCTTTACCTATATAAAGAGGTATCACACCAATCGGGTCGCGTGCAATCAAGAAATCGTCGTTCTCTTCATCGTAGAGTGCGAAGCCAAAGATACCGCTGATATCCTCTAGAAAATCAATACCTTTTTTACGATACAACGCCAAGATAACCTCGCAGTCGGAACCTGTTTGGAAATCGTATTCACCCTTCAGTTGTTCGCGAATATCGCGATGGTTGTAAATCTCACCGTTCACCGCCAGCACCTGTTTGTTGTCCGGGCTGAACAACGGCTGCTTACCCGATTTCGGGTCTACGATAGACAGACGCTCATGCGCCAGAATGGCTGTTTTACCACAGTAAATACCACTCCAATCCGGTCCGCGATGACGAATCTTTTGAGACATCATCAAGGCCTTTTTGCGCAACTCTTGTGTTGCGGTTTCAATGTTGAATATACCTACTATTCCACACATAATGTATTCTTCTTTTTGTTTGTTAATCTACTATTCTGTTACCTTTTCCACTCTCGCTCTTGACAAATGGTTGGTAAGTGGGTGCAAAGTTAAGCAAAATGTAAGTTGTAGCCAAATAAAAACGGAAAAAGTTTATAGAAAAGCGACGAAAATATAAACTTTTGTCTACGAAAACCCGTTTAGATGTGATAAATTGACATGATGAGTATTTGTTTGGGAATCTTTGTCGATGTTCTCCATTGAGTCATACCCATGGAACGTTTCGAGACATGAGGATTAATAAACTAATAACTAAACGGCTTGTGAATGTTATTAAATAGTAAAAGATACGCCTCGCTGTTTTATTATTGCAAAAAAAGTTGTAGATTTGCAGCGGAAATAGATGTGCCCATTCAAACGACACACCTTTCCGTATATATATTAATAAGGTAAAAGGATATGGCAAAAATTAAGTGTATTGGTGTATTGACATCCGGAGGCGATGCTCCCGGTATGAACGCAGCTATTCGTTCCGTTACGCGCAGTGCCATTGCGGCAGGCATGACGGTTAAAGGTATTTACCGAGGGTACGAAGGCTTGATACACAATGAGATAAAGACATTTACAACCGAAGATGTCAGCAATATAATTCAGCGCGGTGGTACCATCCTCAAGACTGCACGCAGCAAGGAGTTTATGACTCCCGAGGGTCGTAACGTGGCATACGAGAACATGAAGGCTCAGGGTATAGATGCCCTTGTGGTGATAGGTGGTAACGGTTCGCTTGCCGGTGCTCGCATCTTTGCCGAGGAGCACGATGTACCTTGTATAGGATTGCCGGGAACCATCGATAACGACCTCTACGGCACCGACATAACCATAGGTTATGACACCACGTTGAACACCATTGTAGAGTGTGTGGACAAGATTCGAGACACCGCTACATCGCACGAACGCATCTTCTTCATTGAGGTTATGGGTCGCGATGCCGGCTTCTTGGCGCAGAATGGTGCCATAGCAAGTGGTGCCGAGGCAGCCATCATTCCAGAGGATACTACCCATGCCGACCAGTTGGAACAGTTTATCGGTCGTGGTATACGTAAGAGTAAGAACTCTAGTATTGTACTTGTGTCCGAGAGTCCTAAGTGCGGTGCTATGTATTACGCCGACCGTGTACGCAAGGAGTATCCCGAGTACGATGTTCGCGTGTCTATTCTGGGTCACCTGCAACGTGGCGGAACGCCCAGTGCTCGTGACCGTATTTTAGCCAGCCGCCTGGGTGTTGGTGCTATACGTGCCATCCAGGAGGGACAGCGCAATGTCATGATTGGAATAAAGAACGAGGAGGTGGTATACGTACCGTTCAGCAACGCCATTAAGATGGAGAAACCCATTGCCAAGGAGTTGCTGGAGGTACTGGACACACTCTCTCTGTAAGAGAATGATATTTAGTATAAAAAGAGTAAAGTAATACGGAAGAGTAGGGGTGTTCTGTGTGTGATATACCCCTACCTGCTCCGTAACATTATAAATAAAATGCGGAATAAGGATTGAACATGAGTTCAAACCGCATAAAGAGAGCTGTATTTATTTTTTTTGGTATATAAGTTTATAAATGGAACGACTATGAAGGGAAACTTATTGTATCTGGTCGCATTTGCCATGGTGGCAACAGCGTGCCGAAATGATGTGGATTTGTACGTTCCCCCCACTACGGAAACGCCCGATCCAAGTACCTATTTCGACTTTGCTACCACCACCGATGTCGACCTGGATATCGACCTCGGAACGTGGGGTCGGGGAGCATTCGTCATGCTATTTGAGGATGTGCCCGTAAGCTTGAACGAGAACGACGAAACTGAACTCAAAGAGACTTCTTTGTTTTCTGCATTTGCCGATGAGAACGGTAAACTGCAGACACGTGCCACCCTGCCAGCCGGCTTGACTCGGGTGTATCTGTACTGCTCCACTTGGGGCGTACCGGCCGTAACCGCACTTCAAGTGCAGGACGGAACTATCCGTGCAACGGTGGGAACTACTGCCTCTACCACTCGTGCCGGCAAGCAGCGCAACGGCGAAGAACGTACGTTTACCGTACAAGAGTTGGATAATAACTACTATCTACTCTGCCAAACGACCAATAAGTATGGTGCCATCAATGATATCAACGGCATCTACGACACCAGCGATGTGCTCACTGCACAGGATATCTCCCAAATCCAGAATTATCTCTGGAAGGGACAGTACCCCAAGCCCCTGAAGTTGGATAATAGCAGTTTGGTACAAAGCTCCAACGTCTTGAATACCAGTATACTCTATCAGTACTACGATGAGGCAGGCGAACTCAAGTCCGTAGACGGCGTTTCCATCTGGATAACCCTCTTGACCGAGGCCGCATGGTACACCAACAGCTTTGGTTACTACTACTACAAGACCGGCGAGGATCCCTCCAAGGGCGTCACTACCTCGGCAGCAGCCGTGCAGGCTAAGAAGGATATGAAGAAATTCATAGTCTTCCCCAATGCCTCCATCCCTGGAAACTTCCCCTTCTCCGGTGTAGGTAACAGCAATAACGGCGTAAACGATGTGGCAGCCGTCAACGCACCGCTCACCACCAACACCCGTGTGCAACTCCTTTATCAGAAGGAGGATGGCACGTTTACCGACATCTTCCCGCCCGGATACACCATTGGCTTCTTTGCCAACGTGAAGGGCTGGAACAGTCAGGACAACTGGAACAACGGTAGCCTCATCACCACCGTAGATACCTCTACCCCCATCTGCACCAATGCCGCCCTCAACAACGGAGTGGCAAATATTCAGGATCGTTTCATCTCCATGTCTATGCAGATGTCCGGAAAGAACATCATCGTTTACGGAATGGAAGACAACGGTAAGGACGACAAGAGTTACGACGATATGGTATTCATAGTAGAGGCTACCCCCGACTTTGCTATCTGCAACGAGGACAGAAATACGGTAGATCTTGTTACCAAACTCGGAACCGAGAAGACCCGTTACTACTATGTCTTCGAGGATATATGGCCCAACGGAGGCGATTACGATTTGAACGATGTTATCATACGTCACGACCGTGTTATCACCTTTGATACAGACAATTATGTACACAAGGTAACGGATAGCTTCACGCCGGTACAATCTGCGGACGCCGCTCACTACGTAAACGGCTTTGCCGTACACTACGATGCCGACCAGCGAGGCACCATCACACTGCCCATAGGTAGCGTAGATGAGACCGAAACCGGTAGCGTTATCCTCTTCTCAAACACCAATGCCGAGCGAGGAAACGTCCGCACCGTAACCCGTACCTTTGCCGAAAAGACCCTCAAGAAGGACAAACTCAAGGTGAATGTAGAGTCCAATATAAACCCCTTCATCATACCACAGTACAATATTGTTTCCGGTGAAGGACGTGTGGAGATCCATCTCCCCAAGGCAACGCCGACTTCCTACATCAGCAGCGATGTGTACGGTAATTCTAAGAACCCCTTCTACATAGATGCCGACGGTAAGTTCCCGTTTGCGCTAGCTCTTCCCATCGATGAGTTTGTGCCCTGCAGCGAAGCCGTGCGCATAGACACCGAGTATCCGGATTACATTAAGTGGGTAGAATCCAAAGGAACTCAGTACGGAACGTGGTATCTTAATCACGTAAAATAAGAAACAACGATTCCCCCTCCCTTACGATAAGTGGGGAGGAATATGAAGAAACCGGGCGTGCTACATAGCTTGTAAGCACGCCCGGTTTCCGTATGGGTAATAGGTCCAGTTAGTCGTTCTCCTTGTTAAGCACAGAACCCACAGGATCATCGGTCGTAGGATTGCTCATCCAGCGGCGTATGGACGCCATACGAGGAATGATGCGAGTCACACTATTATGATAGGTCATCATGGTTATCAGCAACATACATACAATGCCGAATATCACCAAGTAACCGTAACACTCCTTCAGCGTCAACATAACACTCTGCCGAGAGACTTCTGTAAGCGTATCGCTCCATGAAGGCATATCAAAGGGAAGAATAGTACCGTCCACGTTATCGGAAGCGTAGATACTATTCTTTACCGAAGCCCAGTTGTACAAGCGTTGCACTATAGCAGCCCCCGCCACATTGCCGATGCCACATCGTGAAAAACCAATGGCACATAACCCCGGAAAGAAGTAAGAGAAGGGTACACTCTGCGATATATACACATTGGACATCATACCAATCATCACCTCCGAGATACCCACAGCTACGAGTGGCAAGTAGAAAGCCTCCTTGTTGGTATCACCGTCAATCAAGAAATACATGGCAGCGATGTAGTACACCAACATCCCGAAAGCAACAACCATAAAAAGTTTTGTGTTCCAATGCCACTTAACGCGACTATAGAAGGACAGGAGCGCACCCAAAACGATGCCGTAGAGGATGGGATAGTTGAGAGAAATGACATTGAGCGAATCGTACTTGAGCACAGCACTGAGGTAAATAGATTGCAGCAGACGAGGTGCCGACTGCAAGATAGAGGCAGCAAAGAGCCAGAAGATAACCTTCCATACAGCGCTGTATGTGAATATCTTGGTGTCCAGATAGGGCTTCTCGTGGAAGTGTGAACGGCACCATGCCAACACAAAGAAGACAACGCTCACCGCCGAAGCAAACCAAATGGGTCTGCTGCGCCACCATTCGTAGTGTTCACCGTAGCAGAACACCCACATACCGGAGATGAGAAAAGCACTCCAGAGAATGAATCCCAGGTAGTCCAATCCCTTGGGCGATAGGTAAGGACCGGGACGATGATCACGTTTCATGAGAAAATACACCAAACCGATGTGTACAAGGAGCAGTGCAATGACAAAAAGATTCATGAGGCGCCAGTTACCATAATAAGTAAGGTATGCCGTGGTAAGTCCAGATAGATAGGTTCCCCCCACCACCAAGAGGTACACCACCGGGAAGAAAGCGTTGAAATTGCGTCCCGGTGTCACCAAGAGGCGGAAGTTACTGGTGCAACCAAACATCCCCAACATCTTGAAGAACCCCGCTGCAAAACTTGCCATCCACACCACCCACGGAATGTTGGAACCCATTGTAATAGCGGTGCAGAACATAAGTCCCACAGCAGCCACAAAGAATATCTCCCGTGTGCAGAGAGCAAATTTAAGCCGATACATCACCGGAAAGCACACCGTGATACCGGCAATCATGCAGTAGCCCGCCATCTGCACATCTTCGTTGAGAAACGAAATCTCGCTCACCATCTGGTTCATGGAAGAAAGATTGATGCTTCCGGCATACTGATAAAGCAGTCCGAAGAGCAGTATGAGGCTTACGCGCAACGAGTGGGGCACACCGTCACGAAACATAAGCAGTTGGCGTGCCTGTACAATGGAGTGTCCTGATTTATAAGGAGTATTACGCATTTTGTTGCAGTTTTACTTTCATCAGTCCTCTATCATTTCGCACTCCACGTTGAGTCCTGCACGCAGGCGTCGCATATCCTCCGTCTTGTTCTCCTTGGTGAAGCGAATCTTTACCGGAAGACGCTGTTCCACTTTTACAAAATTACCCGTAGCATTGTTCTGGGGAACCAATGAGTACTGCGCCCCTGTAGCGTTGGAGATAGCCTCTATGACACCTATGTACTCCACGTTAGGAATGGCATCGACGCTGATGCGTACCCGGTCGCCAATCTTCATGTTCGAGGTCTGTGTCTCCTTATAGTTGGCTATAACCCACACATCGTTCTCGTCCACGATGGAGAGCAGTGTCTGTCCCGGCTGAACCAGCTGTCCCACTTGGAGGTTGAGGCGAGACGTGTAACCATCTACCGGAGCCGTGATAACCGTGTAAGAGAGGTTCAATTTCGCCAGCTCCACACTTGCCCTAGCCACCTCTATATTGGCATCGTTCTGTCCCAGCTGCTGCGCCTTCTCATCCTTTGTGCGTACGGTAGTCTGTTTTTGTTGGCAGAGCATCTCATATTTAGCCTTCAAGGTCTCATATTTTGTGCGAGCATCGTCATACTGCTTAGCCGTCACCGCCTTGTCGGAAAGGAGAGACTCGTAACGCTCCAAATCGCGAGCAGCGTTTTGCATCTCGGCACGAGTACCCTCAATAGAAGCCTCATTCGCACTAATCTGGCTAGCAGTAGTAGAGATAGAAGCATTGACGGTAGACTTACCGGAAACAGCGTTCTGCACCTGTGCATGGGCCTGTGCCAATGCCAGCGCATACTCCGTATTGTCGAGCACCACAAGCGTGTCGCCTTTATGTACAAAGGAGTACTCCTTGAAACGAATCTCCTTGATGTATCCCTGCACACGTGCATTGATAGGCACAATCTGTCGGCGCACTTGTGCATTATCGGTAAAAGTCGTGATATTGAATTTAATAAACTCGGCAGCAATCCACCAAAGTCCTCCCGCCAAGATGGCGAGTACAAAGATATTTTGAAGCAGTCTTCTAGTTTTACGATTCATAATTCTTATAGCGTAATTAAATGGTTCCGGAAAGATATTTAAGTTGGAAATAGTAGTAAAGCACATCTACCTGCGCATTGACCAGTCGCATCTCGGCATCAAGTTTGGACGTTGATGCATCGAGCATATCGGTGAGAAGCGAGAGGTCGTTGTTATAACGTCGCTCCACGATACGGTAGTTTTCGGATGCAAGTTCTACATTCTTTTTTTGTGTAGAAACGTGCTCGATAGCCTCCACGTAGCTCTTGTAGGCACGATCCATGTTGCGGTCGTTTGCCTCCTCTTGTGCGGTACGAGCCTCTTGGTGCCGTTCGTTCTCCAGATGTACCGCTTGCAGTCTGTGACTGGTCTTATAGAAGGCCGACGGGTTAAAGGAAAGATTTAACCCAACGAACCAACGAGCTGAATTTTTGTTGAGTACCGGAGTATGAGTAGTGATAGGTGCAGCCATGGTAGCACCGGCATTAACCCCTATCTTGGGCAGCGTCTCACTCTTGATAAGTTTCTCCTGTGCCGTGGTTTCGCGTGACAACAAATCATACTTCTTGAGCGTAGGAGCTTCCTGTCGGCTCAGTGCCATCCACTCCTCCAACGGTGCGGCAGAAAGGTTTATGCGTACCAAGTCGATGGTAGGGACAATCGTGTCGCACTGCGTGAGGTGCAGGTAACTTATGAGATTATAGTTAAGATTCTTTATGGAGTTGATTACCGCCAATCGGTCGTACTTTAGGTTGGAGAGAGTAAGCTCATATCGCGTCACATCGTTGCCAAGTACCAGTCCCTGTCGGGCACGTGCATTCATCTCCTCTATGAGTTCGGAGGTGAGACGTATGTTCTCGTCGTAAACGCTCAGCAGATTGCGGTTTTTGAAAAGTTCCAAGTAGCACTGAATGATACGCATTTTCATTTGATCCTCCACGATGGCAGCAGTGTTCTCCGTAATGTCGGTTTGAGCCTCCGCCCGTTGAGTCTTAGCGGTATGTTCCCCACCCGTGTAGATGGACTGTTTTACGGAGAGGGCAAAGCTATTACCCCAGTGAGACATGGGAGTGCGTGTAGCATGGGTGAAGTCACGATCCAGTACGTAGGTATTACCTATGAAGTCACCTTCGAGGGATACCCCTATGTCGGGTAGGAGAGCGTCTTTCTCCGCTTGTTGACGCAGGGAGGAGATGGTTACATCCTTACGTGCGAGTTGTACTTCGCTGTTTGTTTTTTCCACTTGTTGGAAAAGTTCTTCGATGGTGAGCGTACGTGATTGGGCATACGCCATAGTGGTATATGTCGTAAAAACGGTCATCATCGGCATTACTTTGTGCCAATATTTCATTCGATTCTTATGTAGTTTATTTGTTATCCCGAGTTTCCGACTGCAAAGGTACAACTTTTTTTCGGGATATTATAGGGTTAGAGGGTATTATGTGTGTGTTGCGATATGAAAAGTTGCGTGTTCTGTTGTTTGCAGGTATTAAATAAGGTCTTTGACATGAACTACGTTTCCACCCACAGTGTAGGAATACCATGAATCCCTACACTGTGAATGTCAACGTCTTTCCGAACAGGATTATTCCATTACCACCTCCAGCGGTTGTTTGAGTTGAGCGGCATATCCATTGAGGAGTGTTTGCCAAACCGACATATTAGGAACATCGTATTTGCTCCATGCCGTACCGAAATAGTACGTAAATGTCTTTCCCGGAGTGTAGACCTTCTTACCCAGAACATGACCTACGCCACCGGCTTTTGTCTCCTTGAGAGGCACATACTGCAAGTCGGCATCGTTCTCCGGGAAGAGTACACCTATGTACAATTCACCGTTCTGCCCCTGCGGAGTATCCAGCGCATCGGCATACGCCACGTAACCCTTCTCCTTATTTATAATATAAGAAGAAGGCGCACTCTCGTGTACCACAATGCCCGCAGCCACATTACGCTCGCTGCTCAGTCCGCTATATTCCACCTCGCATGATGCCAAGTGACTGCCTCTATCCTGTGAGATAAAGCGACGCTCTACCACACCCTTATCGCTGCCCTTGTCCTGCGCATACATCTCCTCGCACACCATAAAGCGCAGAGGACCGTTCTCCAAAATCTTAGCCTTCTCGTAGACATCCGGCAATAATAAATCATCGCCATCCAAGAGGGCAGGAGCACCCGCACCCAACGTTCCGCCAACGGTATAAGCATCCATACCTAGACCTTTATCACGGTGATAGGTGTACACGTCACGATGTATCTGGCTCCATTCACCTCCACGTCCCTGCTCCTTCAAGGACTCGTTCACACCGTAGCTCGTCAACTCATTGTGATAGAGTTGATCCTGCACCGGAGCAGAGATGTTCTTGCAGAAAATATCGAAACCCGTTACACCCTTATTGTGCATCTTGGGACCATAGAAACGCCAAGCATTGCGATCGTTCTCCCACGTAAGGTCGTCCTCACGATTGGGATAGATGCGACCGTTGCAGTCCAGACGATACGCCTTGGGCTCTCCCGTGATTATGGTGAAAGACGCAGAAGACTGAGGACGCACAAATACCTGTATCAGCACCTTACCATCGACGGTAATCTGATAGGGAACCTCCACCTTGTCACCATCCAGCACCAAGAATTGGCGTCCACCGGAGATGCCCAACTTCTTGTAGACCGTAGAAGCCTCCAGTTCGATGACATCGTTGCGATTGTCGGCAGTAGGATTCTTGACCGTAACGCTGAAGCTCTTACTGTTCTGTGCAATGCGTGGAGCACCCGGACGAGTCTCCAGAGAAGCCGTACCATCCACATAGCGAACACGCTCGCAAGCCGCCAACAACCATGCACCCGTACCAAAGGGAGCCTGACTGTGTGCATCTACAATCTTGGTAGGATCCGGTTTCTCACCGATGGGTTGCACGTAACCCACGCTACCATCCTCCTGCAGCGCCACGGTTGCCAGATAGTTCCATGCCTTCTCGATAACGTTGCTATAGGTAGCCTTGTCCAGATAACCGTGGTTTACACCCCACTCCAAACCGTAGCAGAAGAACGCCGTACCGGAAGTCTCCGGACCCGGAGCATCCCCCTCGCACAACATAGAACGACTCCAGTAGCCACCTGCCTGTTGGCAACGAGCCACACCCTCTGCCAACTCCTTGAAGCGAGTCACAAAGATTTCACGATTCTTGTAATCCGTAGGCATATCCGCCAATACCTTTGCCAAGCCCGCCAGCACCCAGCCATCGCCACGTGCCCAGAAACTCTTACCACCATTACAAGAAGTCTTCACCTTAGGCCATATATACTTGCCGTCACGGTAGTAGAGCTGATCCTCCTTGTCCCACATGAGAGAATCGCTCCAGAGGAAGTTCTCGTAAAGCTTATCCAGATACATCTCATCGCCCGTGAGCTTATACATCTTGGTCATAACCGGCATCACCATGTAGAGCGCATCTGCCCACCACCAGAACTTGTTGTCCTCCAACTGGCACTCATAGGCCATTACCTCCTTGGCACGAGCCACCTTGTACTCCTCGGGCACCAGATTATACATATCTATGTAGGTCTGGAAGCATATCTGCCAGTCGCCAAAGAGCACAAAGTCGTTGCCCTCGCCATAGGTCTTGTACTTCCAGTTGCGCTTATCGTTGCTCGTAGCACCCTTCCAGTTGTTATGGCGACACCAGCGGTCGCTGAACTGATAGTAATCGGCTCTGCCCAACAAACGATACGCCTCCATGTTTCCCGTGTAGTAGGCCGCATTGTCCCAGAAGCCACGAGTGTAGGGCGTGTTGTTGCTTTGCCAATAGTCCTGCACCTTCACTATCTCGCTGATAGGAGCGGTGAGAGTCTTCTCGGTTTTCTTCTTTTTGGCTTGAGCGCCGGTGGAGAGCAACAGCATCGCCACCAAGCCAATAATCAATTTCTTCATGTTGCTTGTTGTTTATAAAGTTTTAGTTTAATACTAGATACCAAACGGGTTAATACTCTGTTGATTCTTCTCCACCACATCGTTGATGTTGTCGTAGGTTCCATCGATGCTTTTGAGCGTATCGGGCGCTATGGCAACCGCCGCCTTTAAGTCCTCCATGCTACCGTCCTTGTCGCCAAGAGCCAACTTCACGGCACCACGCATCTTGAATCCTTCGGCAAATTCCGGCATATTCTCCAACGCCTCGTCCATCACCTTGAGCGCCTCCTGCGGCAGGTGGAGCGTGAGTAGCAATTGGCACAAATCCAAGTAACCCTTGCGGCAGAAGGGATCGTTCTCCAAGATAGACTGCAAACGCTCACGAGCCTCATCGCCCCTGCCACTGTTTGCCAACACCTCCGCCTTCATGAGTTGCAAGTCCTCCAAGTCGTCGCTCTCCATAATAGGAGCCTGACAGCACCCACTGCTCACCGGAGGCAACACCTCCTCGCGACCGGCAGCCACCTCCAGATAGTGGTCAATGTCCTCCTCCGCATTCTTCCAGTCGCCCATGCTCATGAAAACCTCTGCACGAGAACGCAATGTCGTAAGATTATCCGGTTCCTTGCACAGAATTTGAGTGAACGATGCCACAGCCATAATCAAGTTGTTCTGCTCCTTCTGAGCCGTGCCCAGCAAGAATAGCGCCTCCTTGTTCTCTGCCTGCAATGCAAGTGCCTTCCGGGCACTCTCCTCCATGTCACTCCACTCCTTGAGCACATATTGCACATGCGCCATAGCAATCCACTCATCCGGGTTCTCCCGTTGGGTGGAGAGCAACGTCTCCAGTTGGTCCTTTGCCAGCAACGGCTCACCGGTGTTCAAGTAAGCCTTTGCCAAACAACTGCGTATCTCGGCATCCTCATGTATCTCCAATGCACGCATGAAGCAAGCTATGGCATAATCCGTCTTGCGTATGTTCATAGCCTTCATGCCATCAACCTTCAGCGTCTGAAAGTCCTTTTCGTCCTTTTGCTCCGGTGTTTCCTCGAACCCCAGAAGCGATTTAAAGAATCCCATTTGTATATATATATATTCTTTTTATGTTTATTCCTACTATTAATTTTCCGTCGGCGCAAGGCGAACATAAAAGTGTCCCTGCACCACCACCGTACCCTCGTCTACCATCCTTCGCAATTGCAATAGTACTTCCTTTGGATGGTTAAAGCGTTGGTTTGCTTCATTCAACAGATGTGCCTCACCATCAGACAACCACGTCATAATCATCTGTCGCAAGTCGTCCTCCCGGACATCCCTCTTATGCTTACCTACGCACACATCGCAAATACCACAATCCTCCTCGCTATGTTCCCCGAAGTACTCCAATAGCAAACGACTCCGGCACACCCCATCCGTCTCGGCATATCGCAGCATACTGTCGATGCGGTGTACGTATTGCTCCTTTCTATCCTCGTACACCTGTTTGGGAATAACGATTTGATCCATCTCCACCCGCCGAACAAGGTACGTAATGTAAGGACATCGACGGCGAGGTATGTAGTGCAGCACACGTGCTCTTGTAAGTCGGAGCAGTGCCTGATACACCCCGGTGGCATCCATATCGCAGAGTTTAGCTATTCGCTCCTCCGTTATGGTGATGTACTCTGCAAACAAACCACCGTAGATACGCAACATGGTACGCAGCACCTTTTCGCACTCGTCATCGAACTCATGCTGATACAGTTCGTTGCGCCTCATAAGGAACATGATGCGCGAACTTGTTTCCTCCTCCTCCGCATAGTCTATGTAACCCGACTGCGTGAGAATTCTAAGCGCACTGTCCACCTGCGTAGGGAAGTAGTGAAAGCGTGTACAAAACTCCTCCATCCGGAACACATACGTCACGTTGTATCCATCGCCCACCGCCATTTGGTAGTAGTAAGCCAAGTGTTCGTACACCTCCCGCACATATTGCTTCTCGGGATAGGAATCCGGGATGCGTTTCAGCAGCTTCTTTCGGTCCTTCTTTTCAAAGAGCAGCACCGCATACGCCTTTTCGCCGTCGCGTCCCGCACGCCCCGCCTCCTGGAAGTAAGCCTCCGGAGAATCGGGTGTGTGCAGGTGAATCACCACGCGTACATCCGGCTTGTCTATCCCCATGCCAAATGCATTTGTGGCTACCATCACCCGCACTTCCCCTTTTTGCCATTGTTGTGCGCGTTCGTCTTTGGTTGCGTTGGTTAGTCCTGCATGGTAACCCACGGCACTTATATCCAGCGACGTGAGCAGCTTTGCTATATGGTTCGTATCCTCGCGATTGCGTAGGTAGACTATCGCAGAGCCTTGTGTACGGTTCAGTATGTGAACCAGCTCCTCCATCTTGTTGTCGGTGTGGCGCACCACGTATGCCAGATTCTTTCGCCGGAAGGACATCTTGAAAACATTCTCCTTGCGAAACGCCAACTTCTCCTGTATGTCCTCTACCACCTGCGGGGTAGCCGTTGCCGTGAGAGCCAGTATCGGAGCCTGCGGCAAGAGTTTGCGAATCTCCGCTATCTTGAGGTAGGAGGGACGAAAGTCGTACCCCCACTGAGAGATGCAGTGCGCCTCGTCCACCGTAATAAAACTGACGGGAATGTGCTGCAATTTGGTCTTGAACAGCTCCGTTCCCAGTCGTTCGGGCGACACATATAGAAACTTATAATCGCCGAAGATACAATTCTCCAAGGCGATAATCACCTCGCGGCGTGTCAGTCCCGTATAGATAGCCGTAGCCTTGATGCCCCGGTTGCGCAGATGCTCCACCTGGTCCTTCATGAGAGCGATAAGCGGCGTCACCACCAAGCAACAGCCCGGCTGTGCCATGGCAGGCACCTGGAAGGTAATGGACTTACCACCACCCGTAGGCATGAGTCCCAGTGTATCTCGTCCCGCTCCAATACTCTCGATAATCTCCCGCTGGATACCCCGAAAGTCATCGTATCCCCAGATATCCTTCAGTATGGCTCTATAGTCCGTCATCGGTCGTCTCGGAGGGGCGTATATCCTCTATCTGCAATTGCACTTCGCCACGTTTAAAGGCGTTTTCTTCGATGGTGTACACTATGTCGAACGAATGCTTCGTCTTGATGTAGGACGCCTGCGCACTCTGCCCAAAGGCGATACCGTTCATGATGTTATTCGACTTGTGATCCACCAATTCCAGTTTGATGTGTTCCTGTTCGCGTCCCACCACCTTACTGGTACCATAATCGTAGACACCACGTGTGCAGAAATTCGGCTTTGGGTTCTCGGGACCGAACGGAGCAAACTTCTTGAGATCCTGATGGAACTTACGAGTGATGTCGCGGAAATCGATGTTGGCATCGATATCCAGTGTGGCACACGTCTGCTCCTCGCCGATATGTGCCGCCACATACGCCTCGAAGCGGCGGGCAAACTTCTCAATATTCTCCACCTTGAGCGTAAGACCGGCAGCATAGGTATGTCCACCGAAGTTCTCCAACAAATCCTCGCAACTCTTAATGGCCTGATAGATATCGAATCCTGCCACCGAGCGTGCCGAACCCGTAGCCATTTCGTCGCTACGTGTAAGCACCACTGCCGGCTTGAAGTATAGCTCCGTGAGACGTGATGCCACAATGCCTATCACCCCCTTGTGCCACTCCTCGTTGAACACCACCACACTCTTGCTGTTCTGGTAGCGTTCCAGACCCGCCACAATCTCGTTGGCCTCCTCCGTCATCTGCTTGTCCAAATCCTTGCGACGGTCATTGTAGACGTTTATCCGGTTGGCCATCTCGAGTGCCTTCGACAAATCCTTTTCCACTAGCAACTCCACAGCCTCCTTGCCGTTCTGCATACGTCCGCTGGCATTGATGCGTGGTCCTATCTTGTAGATTATATCGCTCATGTCCAACTCCTTATCGTGCATTGAGCAAAGCTTTACTATAGCCTTCAGTCCCACGCTAGGATTGGTGTTCAGCTGCTTCAACCCATGATACGCCAGGATGCGGTTCTCACCCGTCACCGGGACGATGTCGCTCGCTATGCTCACCGCACACAAATCCACCAGCGGCATGAGTTGTGTAAATTCGATACCGTTGTTCAACGCAAATGCCTGCATAAACTTAAAGCCCACGCCACAGCCCGACAGATGCGGGAAAGGGTAGGTAGAGTCCTTCAGTTTAGCATTCAAGATAGCCACAGCCGGTGGCAGCACCTCGTCCGGTTCGTGGTGGTCGCAGATGATAAAGTCTATGCCCTTCTCACGAGCATACGCTATCTCCTCCACCGCTTTAATACCACAGTCCAGAATGATGATGAGTTTCACCCCCGTTTCGTACGCATAATCCACCCCCTTTACCGATACACCGTAGCCCTCGTCGTAGCGATCCGGTATGTAGTACTCTATGTTGGAGTAGAACTGTTGCAGAAATTTATAGACCAGTGCCACCGCCGTACATCCGTCCACGTCGTAGTCGCCGTAAATCATAATACGTTCCTTGCGACCCAGTGCTTGGTTGAGGCGTTCCACGGCCTTGTCCATATCTTTCATCAGGAAAGGGTCGTGCAGGTTGTGCATCGACGGTCGGAAGAAGCGTTTGGCTTCTTCGGCGGTGTCGATGCCTCTGTCCATGAGCAACTGTCCTAGAATGGGGCTGATACCCAACTCTTTCGATAGTGCTTTCGTGGCATCATCCTTGTGTCGTATGGGATGTATATAGTTCCATTTGTAGTCCATTTGATAAAATTTTCTGTAAAGGTAGCACTTTTATTGCAAAAAAAGCGCATTTTCCGTCTTTTTTTGCAGAAAATGCACTTTAATTTTTTTTTGCGTGTGGTTTTCGCCGCTTTTTTATTCATAAAAAACGTGGATGTACACGTTTGTGAAAGCGTGTACATCCACGTTGGATTTTGTATGAAGTATTGTTCTTACTGAATACCCAGTTTGCTCTTGATGGCAGCGGGGATAGCATCCTTGTGAACCAAGATGTTCATGGTCTTGTACTTCACGAAGGTCTTGGAAGCATACCATTTTCCTTTATACTTTCCGGTCTCACCCCAAGAGTTCTTAACCATGTAATACTCCTTGCCGTTCTGGTCCTTGGCGATACCGTAGATTTGCATACCGTGGTCGTCGGTGGTCTCCCAGTTGTCGTAAGCCTCTTGGCGCATCTCCTGAGTTACAGTAATCTCATCCATAGGCTTTTGGGTCAGTTCTTCGAAGTTTTTCTTCAATGCTCTTCCGGTCCAGCGAGCTGCGTCGGAACCAGCCTCGTCGCGCACCTTCTGTACGTCCGGGCAAACGGCAATACCGTCGCGTGTGAATCCGTCTTCGCTCACATCGCTACCCCATGCTATGGTGTAACCTGTGTTGATGGCGTTGTCCATTACCTCCATGAACTCGTCGATAGGCAGGTTGTAGCTTTCTGCCCAGCGCCAGTTGTCCTGTACTTCTATAATAAATTTGCTGTAGAAGGGGTGGTGGGTAAAGGAGGTGAGAGATACATAGTCGGATGCCTTCAAGCCCAAAACGTCGCTTACGAATGACTTCGGCGTGTACTCTTTGCCGTTGTAGTTGAACTTCTCGGGGCACTCACCCAGGTAGCTGTTGTAGATGGACTGCAGTCCATTCTTCCATACCGGAGAGAGTTTCTTTTGGTCGCCTTGTGCCAGAGAGGCTACATAGGATTCGGCCAACTGGGAAACCTCGTTGTGGTTGGGCAGAGTGTCTCCGTAGAGTGTACCGGGCTGTGGCATAGCATCTTGCGGACAGAGACCGTAGTTCTCCATACAGTAGATAACATCGTAGAAGCTTCCGCCCTGAGAGAAGGATACGTCTCCATGCATACGAACGGCCTTCTCGGCACGATCCATCATGGTCTTGTTTACTACGAACATCTCGCAAAGGTCGAACTCTCCTTTGCCCTGACGCAGCAACTCGGACTCCAGGAAGCCCAGTGTGCTGAAGCACCAGCAGGTACCGCTCTGGTTCTGGTTCTTAACGGAGCTGATGGGGTTCTCCTTGACGGTAGTAAACACGAAGCCTTCGTTGGCCTTCTTCTTGCTGCTCGTCTTGGTTGTGGCGTAACTTGTTGCCACACAGCAGAGCGCAAGCATTGCGATATACTTTTTCATTGTTCTTATTGTTTATTTTTTAGTGTATCTAGTTTCGCTGTTTTTTAATTTCGCCTGCAAATATACACAAAATTTTTGACGCATCCTTCATTATGGCGCACTCTTAACACCTTTTACCGTTTTGCGTGTTTTCATTATGCTCTAATTGCCCGCAAACAGCAAGCTAATTGCGCGCATTTATACTCCGTATTTGTCCACAATCGGTAGGCTATTTGCGGGCAATTAGCTTGCTGTTTGCGGGCAATTATTTTCTTGTTTGTTGACTCGGCGGACTTCTTTCACGTGGAAAAACTATATATACTTTTGGAAAAAACTAAGCTTGAAAAGGGTGGAGAAAAGGTACAAATACAAGGTGAAATCCTATAGGAATCCGAAGCTTTTTATACTGAGAAATGATTGCTTTTATACTAGAAAAAGGTCGCTGCACTGCCAGGAAACGGTTGCTTTTGTACTGAGAAAAAACCGCTGTACTACTAGTAAATCTCCCGTGACATAGTGACGCTTGCCTAGCGTAATACTTTGCAGCGTGGAAGTAACAACGGAGCGTGGAGGTTATAGACTCTTTAACAGAATGAAGGCTTCACCGGTGGCTTTACATCCCCCTGGAGTTTTTTTCCGAGAGGCCCTTCATTTTCCCTGTTTTTCCTCGTAATATCGCTGATAGTATGCGCATTACGAGTGAAGGGCAACCCTTCATTTACCCTTCATTTTTACCC
>CAYOKO010000027.1:0-20153 GCA_964404555.1 uncultured Bacteroidaceae bacterium
GATTGTATATTTATCCCAAGCCCTAAATTGTGTACCTAACAAAATTTTCATATGGCAAATTTACTAAAAAAGTTCCTTTGCGTTAGGTTTTTCCGATATTTTTTGTAATTTTGTAGCCAAATTAAGGTGTTTGTAATGAAAACTCGTCAAGTTTTAGACAAAAAGTTCGCTGTTTCTATCCCCGCAGAGGAGATTGCAGCACAAGTGAGAAGGGTTGCAGGAGAGTTGAACCGCGATATGGCCGATAAGAATCCCATCTTTTTGGCAGTGTTGAACGGATCCTTTGTTTTTGCAGCCGATCTCATGAGAGAGATAACGGTTCCGAGTGAAATCTCCTTTGTGAAGATGTCGTCCTATTCCGGCACATCGTCTACGGGAGAGATGACCAAGCTCATCGGACTGAACGGTTCGGTAGAGGGACGCACGGTGGTCATTGTGGAAGATATCATCGACAGTGGTTTCACCATGGTTAAGATGATGGAGATGTTGCAGGAGATGCATCCGGCTGATATCAAGCTATGTACACTCCTGTTGAAACCGGGAAATCTCAAGGTAGACTTGGCAGTAGATTATAATTGCTTCTCCATCCCCAATGATTTCATTGTGGGATATGGACTCGATTACAATGAACAGGGTAGAAACCTAAAGGACATCTACACCGTCGTAGAGGAATGAGCAGAGAGGCAATAGGAGGCGATACGGAAATTTTTAAATATATAATACATGTTGAATATTATCATTTTTGGTGCTCCGGGTTCCGGTAAGGGAACATACAGCGCCAAGTTAGTGGAAAAGTATGGCTTCGCTCACATTTCTACGGGCGATGTATTGCGTGGTGAAATTAGCAAGGGCACCGAGTTGGGTAAGATTGCCAAGAGTTATACCGAGAAGGGACATCTTATCCCCGATGAGTTGATGACCGACATCTTGGCTTCTACTTACGATGCTATGGACAAGAAGGCAGGCGTTATCTTCGATGGCTTCCCCAGAACAATTGCTCAGGCTGAGGCTCTCAAGAAGATGTTGACCGAGCGTGGCGCTTCTATGGGTATGATGATTGAGTTGGTTGTTGAGGAGGATGAACTGATGGCTCGTTTGCTGAAGCGTGCCGTAGAGCAGGGTCGTTCCGATGACAACGAGGAGACCATCAAGAATCGTTTCAACGTTTACAAAACACAGACCTCTCCGCTCATTGAGTGGTTCGAGAAGGAAGGCATCCGCAACACCTTTACCTATAAAGGTACCATGGAGCAGATGTTGTCCGAAATCTACGCAGCTGTAGAAAAGAAGCTGAACTAAAAAAGGAAACAGACCGTGAACCTTTTACGGTCGAACAGGTTATAGGCGATGTAGGGGAACATCTTGTATGTTTCCCTACGTGCGCTAAAATGAGGGACTAAGATAAAATTAGGAATAACAAGTAATACAGAAGAGAATATGGCTGAGTCAAATTTTGTGGATTATGTAAAGATCTACTGTAGATCCGGACGTGGTGGACGTGGTTCTGCCCACATGCATCGTGCTAAGTATATGCCCAACGGTGGTCCCGATGGCGGGGATGGCGGAAGAGGAGGTCATATTTATCTCAGAGGGAACCGTAATTACTGGACTCTGTTGCACTTGCGCTTCGAACGTCATGTCTTTGCCGGCAATGGTGGCAGCGGTGGTAAGAGCCGTTCTACGGGTAAGGACGGTGCCGACCGTTATATAGACGTACCATGTGGTACCGTGGTGTACGATGCGGAAACGGGTGAGTACTTGTGCGATGTTACATCGGACGGTCAGGAAGTTATGCTCCTCAAGGGTGGTCGCGGCGGACTAGGTAACTGGAACTTCCGTACGGCAACCAATCAGGCTCCGCGTTATGCACAGCCCGGAGAACCCATGCAGGAACGTTTGGTGATTCTGGAGCTAAAGTTGCTTGCAGATGTCGGTTTGGTGGGATTCCCCAATGCAGGTAAGTCCACGTTGCTGAGTGCCCTTTCATCGGCTCGCCCCAAGATTGCAAATTATCCGTTCACTACTTTGGAACCGAGTCTAGGTATCGTTTCCTATCGTGACCATCTCTCCTTCGTTATGGCAGATATTCCGGGTATTATAGAGGGCGCAAGTGAAGGACGCGGTTTGGGACTTCGTTTCCTGCGCCACATAGAACGCAACTCCTTGTTGCTATTCATGGTTCCCGGAGATACGGATGATATTAAGAAGGAGTATGAGATATTGCTGAACGAGGTGGCAACCTTCAATCCCGAAATGTTGGAGAAGCAACGTGTATTGGCTATTACCAAGAGCGACCTACTAGACGAGGAGTTGGTACAGATGTTGGAGGAAACCCTGCCAACGGATGTGCCTCACGTATTCATCTCCTCCGTAGTGGGGCAAGGACTCACCGAACTGAAGGATATCTTGTGGCGTGAGTTGAATAGCGAAAGCAATAAGTTACAAGCCATTACCGATCAAACACGTATAGTTCACAAGAACAAGGATATAGGTTTGCTTCGTTCCGAACTTCAAGCTATGGGAGAGGATGAGGACATAGAGTTCGTAGATGACGAAGATATAGAAGATCTCGATGATTTCGAATACGAAGAGGAGGACTTCGAGGATAAAGAATAAAGTAAGAATCGGTTGATGATATGCTTATGCACTCATCAACCGATTTTTCTCATTTATACTCCAAGCTAACACTCCCACGAATATCCGTTTCGCTAGCACCTATCAAAACCTTGAATGTGCACGCTTCCGTCTTCCATGCGTGGAGAGCCTCGCTGTAATACGCTAAGTCACGAGGCGTAACCGTAAACTGAACTATTTTTGTTTCACCCGGATTCAGCTCCACCTTCTCGAAGCCTTTTAGCTCCTTTGCCGGACGATCCACACTACACGTGGGCTGTGAAACATATAACTCCACCACCTCTTTACCTTTTCGCTTACCCGTATTGGTAATCGGAATGCTGATTACGGCAGAACCATCCTGCGAGAGAGTAGTGGTATTCGTTGTTGGCTTACCATACCGGAACGACGTATAACTCAAACCATATCCAAACGGAAACGTCGGTTTTACACGCTTGGTATCAAAATAACGATACCCCACATAGATACCCTCCTTGTAGTACACCTGTCGGTCAACTCCCGGATATCCCTCCTTATCATATTGGAAACACGGATAATCCGATTGCTGTTTCGCAAACGTAACCGGAAGTTTGCCACTCGGGTTCACCTCACCGGAAAGCACATTTGCCAACGTCTTTCCACTCATGCTCCCCAAGTACCAACAATGCACCATCGCCCTTATATCCTGAATCCAAGGCGTAGCAAACGGATTACCACCAAACGTAATCACCACCACGTTGCGCTGAATTTTGGAAAGCGCAGCAATCAATTCATTCTGACCATAGCTCAAGTTGTAATCCTCACGGTCACCATCCTCGCAATCCTGCCGATGGTTCTTATTCATACCCCCGATAAAGAGAATAACATCCGCATCCTTTGCCGCCGTCAAAGCCGCCTGCTTGAGCGAATCCTGCAAGGCAGCATCAATAGGATCCACCTTATTGTAGATTGCTTTTCCCGCAGTGTACCCCTGTGTATACTCTATCTTGTCACCGTATAGTTCACACAGCGCATCCAGCGGAGCAATATCAAACTTTGTCTTCAACTCCGAAGAACCACCCCCGTAGCTCATACTACGCGTAGCATTATCACCCACTACCAATATCTTACGATACCTGTTGGCATCCAGAGGAAGAATGTTAGCCTCGTTCCTCAGCAGCACAATGCCCTCTTCGCCAATCTCTCGACACGTATTGTAATGCGCCTCCGAACACTGGTTCCCTATCACCTTCTCCCGGTTCATAGCTGTGCGGAAGATAGTACGCAACACACGTGCCGCCTTCTCATTGAGTATGCTGATAGGAATCTTTTCCTCCGCCACCTTCTTTTCAAAATCATCCGCCAAGTAGTAACCGCTATACCCATCTACATTCATGCCGGTACGCTTATTATCGGTACCCATCTCCAAGTCCAGACCACCGTAGGCTGCACTCTCCGTACTATGGGTAGCGTTCCAGTCGCTCATGACCGTCCCATCGAATCCCCATCTACACTTCAAGATGCCGTTCAGCAGAGAATCGTTTTGGCTACACCATTCGCCTAACCACTTGTTGTACGAACCCATAACACACCAAGCCTTCCCCACTGTCACCGCCTTCTCGAAAGCAGGCAGATAAATCTCCTCCACGGCACGCTCGCTCACATTCACATTCACCCTATAACGATCCGTCTCCTGACTATTTAGGAAGAAATGCTTTATGCAACATCCCACACCATTCCTCTGCGCCGCCTGTATATACGGCACCGCCATCTCACCCGTGAGGTACGGATCCTCCCCCATATACTCAAAGCTACGACCGTTGAGCGGCATACGTGCTATGTTGAGACCCGGACCCAAGATAACATCCTTACCTCGATACGCAAACTCCTCACTGATAGCGTTGCCATACGCCGAACTCAACGCACGATTCCATGTAGCCGCCAAGCATGTAAGCGACGGAAACGCCACACAACTATCGTTTGTCCAGTGCGCCGGTGTCCAACTGTTCCACTCTATCTCCTCACGACACCCATGTGGACCATCATCCATATTCAGCTGACGAATCCCCAATCTAGGAACTCCCGCCGAAGTAAATTTACTCTGCGCATGTATGATTGCAACCTTCTCATGCAGCGTCATGCGAGACAACGCATCCTGCACTCGCTCCTCCACCGGAGCCATCGCATCCAAATATCGTTGTGCCGTAGCCTCCAAGAGAAAGCCCAGAGTCAATACCGTTAAGATTATCTTCTTGTTCATTGTCTTTCTTCAATATAAGGTTAAGAAATAAAGAAGGTTACAGTGCATCCACAGAGGGAACACCGTAACCTTCGTCTATATGTATATTATCCGTTCTTGTGGCGATTTGCCCGCTTTCTACGGATATCAGCTTTCATTTTAGCAGAACCGGAACCATGGAGTCCCGTTATGTAGGACTTCTTTTTAGCCTTGGTCTTCACCTTCGGGTCATTGCTCTTCGGCTTCTTCGGTCCCCCATGGAACACGATACCCCCAGTGATAACTTTGTCGATTTCGTCTCCGTTAAACTTTTGCATGGTCACTACCCATTAATGATGGAACAAACGTACCCCCGTGAATGCCATAGCAATACCATACTTATCGCACGTCTCAATAACATGGTCATCACGAACGGAACCACCCGCCTGTGCCACATACTGAACACCACTCTTGTGTGCACGCTCTATGTTATCGCCAAACGGGAAGAAAGCATCGGAACCCAACGCCACCTCCGTATTCTTAGCCAACCACTCCTTCTTCTCCTCACGAGTAAGAGGCTCCGGCTTCTCCGTAAAGAACTTCTGCCATTCACCCTCAGCCAGCACATCCTCGTAATCCTCGGAGATATAGATATCGATAGTATTATCTCTATCAGCACGGCGAATCTTCTCCACGAACGGAAGGTTCATAACCTTTGGATGCTGACGTAACCACCATATATCCGCCTTGTTACCCGCCAAGCGAGTACAGTGGATACGACTCTGCTGACCCGCACCGATACCGATAGCCTGACCATCCTTTACATAGCAAACAGAGTTACTCTGCGTATATTTCAGCGTAATCAGCGCAATCACCAAGTTGCGAAGAGCCTCCTCCGTAAACGTCTTGTTCTTCGTAGGAATATTCTCGAACAGCGCCGGATCGTTCAACTTAATATTGTTACGACCCTGTTCGAACGTAATGCCAAACACCTGCTTACGCTCCACCGGTTCCGGAACGTAGTTCGGGTCAATCTTAATCACATTATACGTACCCTTACGCTTCTCCTTCAGAATCTCCAAAGCCTCCGGCGTAAAGTCCGGCGCAATCACACCATCCGACACCTCTCTCTTAATAAGGAGAGCCGTCACCTCATCGCACGTATCGCTCAGTGCTATGAAGTCACCATAGCTAGACATACGATCCGCACCGCGAGCACGCGCATAAGCCGCAGCGATAGGAGAGAGCGGAAGCGCAATATCGTCCACAAAGTAAATTTTCTTCAGCGTATCGCTCAGCGGCAGCCCCACAGCAGCACCCGCAGGAGACACATGTTTAAACGATGCCGCAGCACACATACCCGTAGCCTCCTTCAGTTCCTTAACCAACTGCCAGCTGTTGAACGCATCCAAGAAATTAATGTATCCCGGACGACCGTTCAGCACCTCGATAGGCAACTCCCCCTCCGTCATAAAAATGCGAGAAGGCTTTTGATTCGGATTGCATCCGTACTTCAATTCGAGCTCTTTCATTAGTGTTGTTATATTGTTATATATTAAAATGTATTCTCCTAAAAGCCAAGAGAGTCCGATGAACTCTCGTTGAATTCATCGGACTCTCTTTTGTAATCGTTGGTGGAGCTGGAGGGGGTCGAACCCTCGTCCAAACAAGGAAAACCCATGCTTTCTACATGCTTATTTCAGCCTTGTATTTTCGTGCTACTGCAAGACCTGAACCACCCACAGCAACCTTATCCTCTAAAGTTTCGCCAAGGACGCGAGGCCGCCCCTAACTATTCCCGATTTACTTGCACCACTTGATCGAAACGCTTCGGAAAAACAGCTTCCGAGTGATGTCCCGTTTCAGCACCTAGTGCCGAAATAAAGGTAATCTACTATACTTCGATTACGCAGCGAGAGCGTAGTTATTTTCGCCAATTAAATTTTTGGTAACTGAGATTCAAGTGGAAATCACCGACCCACTGCATGCTTACATGACCCTTCATCTCGCTGTCAAAACCGGTCAGCCCCGACGTATGAGTCCATGAATTTGGTGCAAATGTACGAAAAGTTTTTCATATAACCATATTTTATGCCTCTTTTTTGATAGGAAGAGTAGAAAAGCCTTTTTATTGCTGTTTTTCTCTATTTCTTTTCCTAACTTTGCAATAAAAATCGTAAACAACGGTTATATAAGAAAAAAGTTTAATCTTGGAAGTTACATTATCTTGTAGAAATATGGAACAGGAATCGGTAGAAATGGTAGATGCCATGAATCCTGTGGAGCGAGCCTTAAAGAGAATCACTGATATCGTGGGGGCGTTGCTCTCTTTGGTGGTGTGTTCACCGCTTTTCCTTTTTATATATATAGTAATAAAATCTCAGCACGACGGTCCGGCTATTTATTGCCAAGAGCGAATAGGGCTGGGAGGGGAACCCTTTACCATATATAAATTTCGTACCATGTCTGTAGACACAGAGAAGGATGGTACCCCCAGGTTGGCAGAACCGGATGCCGATACTTCATCGGCTTTCTGTCTGTTCTTGCGCAAGAATCACTTGGATGAATTGCCGCAACTGTGGAATGTGTTGAAAGGCGATATGTCCTTTGTGGGACCTCGTCCGGAACGCAAGTATTTTATAGACAAGATAATGGAGAAGGATTCACGCTATAAGTATCTGTATCAAGTGCGACCGGGAATCACCTCGGAAGCCACTGTTTATAATGGCTATACGAATACGTTGGAAAAGATGCTCAAGCGTCTGTCCATGGACTTGGATTATATGCAAAGACGTTCTTTGTGGAGCGATTTTAAAATAATATGTTTAACAGTTTACTCCGTCGTGGGAGGAAAGAAATAGAGTAGATGAAAGATATTTTGTGTAAAGCAGGTTTGCTGTTCGTGTTATCCGTGGCGTCTACCGTAGGCGCTTACGCACAGATGACAGACGATCAGGTGACAGACTACGTTAAGACCAGAATTGAAGCGGGAGATAGTCAGACCAAAATAGGAAAAGACTTGATTTCAAAGGGCGTAACACGTCAGCAATTGGAACGCCTCAAGAGTCAGTACGAACAAAATAAAGGTACCGTAAAGGGCGCAACCGATGCCACCACGGTCACCACAACGACGAAAAATCTCCGCATAAACAACGGAGAAAAGCAACCCGATGGCAAGCAGCAAATCGAAGGAATGCAAGGCATGGAAGTTCAACCCCGAGAAGAAGATGAAGACGAGAAACCCATCTTTGGACACGACATCTTCCGTTCCACCTATTTGTCCTTCGAACCGGCAATGAACATTGCCACCCCCTCCGACTATATGTTAGGCCCCGGCGATGAAGTCGTACTGGATATCTATGGAGCATCCCAAATGAACGGAACCTATACCATTTCTCCGGACGGTAACATCACAATTCCCGATGAAGGTCCCATCCGTGTAGGAGGTATGTCCGTAGCACAAGCACAGCAAAAAGTGAAACGCACCATTGGCGGTCACTACAGCGGCTCCGAGATAAAATTGACCATAGGACAGACCCGCACCATCACCGTCAACGTATTGGGCGAGGTTAAAACTCCCGGAACCTATTCATTATCAGCTTTCTCAACCGTATTCAATGCCCTCTATCTAGCGGGTGGTATTCGTGAGATAGGTACACTTCGTAACATCAAGGTAAGTCGTAATGGAAGAGTCATCTCCGTTATCGACGTGTACGACTATATAATGAATGGAAACATGGGAGGCAATGTAGCACTTCGTGACAACGATGTCATCCTGGTAGGTCCCTACGAGAACCTGGTAGAAGTAACCGGAAAGGTAAAACGCCCCATGTTCTACGAGATGAAGAAGAACGAAAGTCTCCAATCCCTGCTGCAATTTGCCGGCGGCTTCACCGGCGATGCCTATAAGAAGAACGTCCGCGTAGAGCGTGTCGAAGAAGAAGGTATCACCGTACACAATGTAAATGAGTGGGATTTCGGAAGCTTCAAAAGTCAGGACGGAGATATTGTATTCGTAGAATCAGCTCTCGACCGTCTCAAGAACACCGTAACCGTAACCGGAGCCGTCTTCCGTCCCGGTCAGTATAAACTGGGTAGCACGGTAACCAGCGTAAAAAGCTTGATAGAACAAGCCGGAGGACTGTTGGAACAAGCCATCACGTCACGTGCCGTCATCCATCGAATGAAAGATAACCGCACCCTGCAAACCGTATCTGTAAACCTCTCCGCCATTATGAACGGAACCATTCCGGATATCTCTTTGCAAAATGAAGATGAACTTATTATCTCCAGCACCAAGGATGTAGACGATTTGCGTAAACTTTACATCTACGGCGATGTTCTCAACCCCGGAGAGTTCGACTATTCCGAGAACGAAACCGTAGAAGACCTCGTGATGGTAGCCGGTGGCTTTCTGGAATCCGCCTCTCTTGTCAACGTAGAGGTAGCACGTCGCATCACCTCCTCCGAGGATAACCCCGACGGCAACAAGATGGCAAAGATCTATAACTTGACCATAGACAAGAATTTCCAGTTGGACAAAACCGCCAACTTCGCACTAGAGCCGTTTGACATTGTAACCATACACAGCAACCCCAACTATCAGACCCAAAAGCGTGTCTACGTTACCGGTGAAGTACAGTACAGTGGAGCCTATATTCTAGCAAATAAGGAAGAGCGCATAACCGACGTATTGAAGCGTGCCGGAGGTTTGACGAATAAAGCCTATCCCGGTGGAGTGCAGCTTATCCGTCGCATGAGCAAGAAGGAGCAGGAGTTGCAGATGATGAAGTTGGACGTTGCCACAACCGCCGAAGATTCTTTGGAGATTATGAACAATATGAAAAAGAAAACCTACAATGTAGGTATCGACCTCGATAAAGCACTCTCCAATCCCGGTTCCTCTTACGACATAGTCTTGCAGGAAAACGACTCCGTCTACATTCCCCAGTTGAACAACACCGTAAAGATTAGTGGTGAAGTATTGTTCCCAAATACTGTGGCCTACACCGTAGGTAAGAAAGCCTCCTACTATATCAACCAAGCCGGAGGCGTGCGTAAGACCGGAAAGAAGAATCAAGCATACGTCCTCTATCCCAACGGTCAGGTTAGCAAGGCTTCCAAAGGAAAGATTCTCCCCGGATGCGAAGTGGTTATACCGACAAAACCCGAGAGAAACTTCGACTCGCAACGTAGTGCTATGTACATAAGTGCAACGAGTGCAGCCGCAACCATCGCAGCGGTGGTGATATCGGCAATGAAGTAGTGTACCTATAAGATGCTAGAACAATGAACGATAACGAAAATAAGAAAGATGTAATAGACTTAGGCGAAGTCTTTAAAACCCTGTGGCGCGAGCGCAAGACCTTCTACAAGGTACTCCCCGTAGTCTTTGTTTTGTCTTGTGTATGGATATTCCCGGAACCCCGTTACTACACCTGTGATGTAGCACTAGCCCCCGAAGGAGGTGAAGATGCAATGGGCGGTTTAGCATCTGTAGCATCCTCTTTTGGATTAAACGTAGGGGATATGTCCTCATCGGATGCTATTTATCCACTTCTGTACCCCGATTTGTTCGAGTCACCGGAATTCGTGGTAGGGTTGTTCAATGTTCAAATTACGACATCGGACGGTTCCTTGAAGACCGATTACTACACATACCTTACAAAGCATCAAGAAAAGAACCCCATAACGGATCCATTCAAGACCGCTATGCGTACTATAAAGGGGCTATTTTCCGAACAACCGAAACCCGGTGACGGAAAGAACGGCATTAACAGTTTCCGTATGTCGGAGTTCGATTATATGCTGGTGGAAAAGGTAAAGAAGGATATTTCATGTGACGTCGATAAGAAGACGAACGTAATTACCATCTCCGTAAAAGATCAAGACCCATTGGTAGCAGCCCTCATGGCCGATTCCGTACGCGAGCGTTTGCAGAATTTTATTATAAGTTATAGAACCAAGAAAGTTCGACAAGATGTTGTCTATTACCAGCACCTTAGCGACAGTGCACGGATAGAGTATCAGAAAGCACAGCAAGTTTACGCCTCCTTTACGGACAGTCACCGTAATGTGACGCTCCAAACCTATAAGGAAGAAGGCGACAGACTCAAAAACGATTTGGACTTGAAACTTACGACATACAATACTATGAACTCCCAATTGCAAGCCGTAAAGGCCAAGGTACAGGAGCGCACCCCCTCGTTTACAACATTGAAGAGTGCCACCGTACCTGTTAAGCCGGCAGGACCCAAGCGTGTGCTATTTGTTATTGGTATGCTGTTTCTGGCAAGTTTGTGCATAGCTTTCTGGAAGACGCATAAGATTTTATTCGGTAGTGAAAGATAGAGCGAAAATGTTTAATATAGAGCTAACAAAATTGAAGGTGTTACCGGCATCTCTTATGGCCATTTACGTAATGTATTCATCGCTCTCATTTGCTGCGGTGGATATGTTAAGTATGTCTTATCTGTTGTTGGCATTGTTACTTCTTTCATCCTGCTTTTCTATATTTTTGATGATTAGAAAACGTTTTTTATCACGTTATGACCTACTTATAGTATCTTTTCTATTATTTGTTCTTGCAGTCTCTTTAATGACAAATTTAGAGGTTAAGAAATGGGTTTACACTACTTTTGCTGTTATCCTCTTAATCTTTCTGTGCAACTATTATCAGAATAATATAGAGTGCTTGCTTATTGGTGCTTTAATCGGTTTTTCAATATCTATTTACATTGGATTCGTTCATATAGCATCGCATCCGGAGATGTGGATGGTGGATGACTTTAAGGACGATCGCGGCTATATCTTAGGAGATAACTACAATCAAATTGGAAACAAGGTTTTGTGTGCTCTTCTTACGAATTCTTTATGTCTCAAGATAAGTAAATGGTTTTGGTTAAACATGATACCACTATTGATTGCAGGGTTAGGTATGTTGTTTATGGTTTACTCTATGACGTCTGTTACTAGTATCATACTATTTATTGTGTTATGTGTGTTTCCAAATGTGAAGTTGCAACGTCTTTTGTTGTGCTGTATTCTTGTTGGCGCTTTTTTATTCGAAATATTTGTCTGTTTTAATGGTAAGGGTTTGGAAAATAACGAATTGGCTTCTTGGTTTATTGTAGATGTGTTGGGAAAGGATATTACGTTTACAAATAGAACGGAGATGTGGGATTCGGCGTTGCGTATTATAGTAGAATCTCCGATATGGGGATATGGATTTCCAACGGAAGATTGGTATACTAAAAATATGTCTTCTTATGCGGTGGGTCCCCACAATGCAATTCTTGCAATGCTGATTTATGGGGGGGTAATAGCTCTTGGGTTGTATCTTTCTGTTCTGTATATGGCACTAAAAGCTCCTTTCCTTACGAAAGATAGGATGTCAAATATTGTAATAGCAGCTATTGTCGTTTTAATCGTAATGATGCTTATGGAAATATACTCCATAGAGATAATCTTTTATTTGTTTACCCTAGCTTATTACTATGATTGTTATAGAAAGAAAGTATTAAAGAAGGAGGTTCATAATGAGAGATAATACTCGTTTAATTGTCAACACAATGGCACACAATACACGCACAGTGTTGAATATATTGATGTCTCTTTACTCAACACGACTTGTATTGGATGCTTTGGGTAAAGAAGACTATGGAATATATATGCTTGTTGCAGGAATTGTATCTCTGTTGTCTTACTTGACGAATGCTTTGATTGTAACGACTCAGAGGCATTTGTCGTATAGCCGTGGAAGCGGAGAAATACGAATGTTAAAACAAATTTTCGCAAACAGTTATATGTTGCATCTAGCATTAGGAATAGTGCTGATGATTGTTTTCTCTTCCTTTACATCAATTATTTTTGATAATCATTTTCTCAACATTAGTGCAGATAAAATTTCGGATGCAAAACTTGTTTATTACACGGTTATCCTTTCTGTCTCCTTGTCTTTAGTCACTTCTCCTTTTAGAGCGTTACTAATATCTCATGAGAATATTGTTTACATCTCGATAATAGATGTATTAGATGGCGTTCTAAAGTTGAGTCTTGTTTTTCTACTGTATCTAGTCGAAAATCATAGATTACCAATTTATGCAGTAATCATTACGATAGTTATGTTGTTTAATTTGCTAGCTTTCATGACCTATTGTCGTATAAATTATGAAGAGTCATGTATTGTTCCATCTGTTCGTGAGTGGAAGTGGACTATACAAAAGAAACTTCTCGGCTTTGCAACATGGACATTGTATGGGATGTTGTGTGTTTTTTTAAGGATGCAAGGTGTTTCTGTTTTATTGAATCGTATGTATGGTACGATAATTAATGCTTCATATGGCATTGCCGGACAAATTTTGGGATCGGTTACATTTTTGTCTCAGGCAATATCAAATGCAATAGCTCCTCAAATCATGAAAGCTGCAGGAGCAAAAAATAAGGAAAGAATGTTTCATTTATCAGAAAAAGCAAGTAAATACTGTTTCTTTATTCTGTCGTTAGTTGTTGTACCTTTGGTTTTTGAGATGCCGTCTATTTTAAAGATTTGGTTGGGAACAGTACCCAATCATGCTGTACTTTTTTGTGATATTATGCTGTTGATGACTTTGTGTGATCAACTAACGTATGGACTTAATATTACGAGTCAAGCAATTGGCAGGATTCGTAATTATTCTTTGCTTATATACACAATTAAGATATTGACAGTCCCGTTTGTTTGGATTGGCTTAAAGCAAAATTGTCCTTTGTTCGTAGTAATGTTGCCATTCCTTTTATTCGAATTTATCTCTGCAATGGTTCGAATACCGTATTTGGTTCGTACTGCCGGATTAAACGCTCGGTTATATATTAGAAATGTGTTTGGAAGAATATTCTTGCCAGTTCTCTTTATGTCGGCTGTGGGATTTTGTATTACTTCGGTTGTTCCGAATTTTCTGTTTCGCTTTCTGTTAACTTTCTTGCTGACAATTGGCTCCGGAATGTGTTCTATTTGGTTTTATGGTATGGATAATTCGGAAAGACAATATGCAAGAGATTTATTTAGACAGGTAAAAGTAAAATTTAAAAACTAAACGAGATGAACGAATTTGGTATATCTACAGTTCCGGGAGTGTCTATTATAATGCCGGCTTTTAATAAAAGTCAACTTGTTATAGAGATGCTGCATAGTATCCAGAGAAATACCTATACAAATTGGGAACTCATAATAGTGGATGATGGCTCTACGGATGAAGATTATAATAATGTTCATTCTTATGTTAGCTCTGATTCCCGAATAAAACATTTTCGTAGAGAAGAGCAACCCAAAGGCGCTCAGAATTGTCGTAATATAGGTCTTTCTCTTGCTCGCGGAAAATATGTGTGTTTCTTCGATTCTGATGATTTGATTACACCGAGTTGTCTCGAAAAACGTGTGAAGAAGATTGGTGAGTGCCCGGACGTTGATTTTGTTGTTTTTCCGTCAATGATTATGAAAGATGGAGAAATTTCCCAAAATACATATAATGCCGTGTATGGTTACCCTATATATAAAGATGATTTGGCTGCGTTTTGTAAGCTAACTCTTCCTTTTATAGTTTGGAATAATATTTATCGGCGGGAATCTCTGCTGCGACATAATTTGACATGGGATTTAAATGTGGCTTCGTTGCAGGATTCTATGTTTAATATACAGGCTTTATTGCTAGGAATGAAGTATGTTTATGGTTATAATAACCCCGATTATATATACAGATTAGATACACAAGGTTCCATTTCTAAGAAAATAGGTTCAAAAAAACATATCCAAAGTAATTTGTACAATGTTGAGACTTTTTATAAATTAGTACAGTCAAAGTATGGACATAAATATGATTATTCTTTGTACTGTGGAGCTATGTTTTTGTGTTCTTCTGTCGCTCGAAGTGGTAATGTTTCTGTCCTTCCAGAGAGTATTCTTCCTGTGATAAAGAGATACTCCCGTCTTTATGGCGTATTGTACGAATTCCAGCTTCGATTATACAAAGTGTTGAGCTATTTCTTGCCGGAAAGGTCTTCTAGAAGAATTGCTACTATATGGTATCTTCTTCCGGCTTATCTCCGAGAAAAGGGAAAGATACGGAAATTGCAGATGCTTTTCAAACAAAGAGATAGCGATTAGTATTTAAGCGAGCTACGAAAAAGTAATTAAAGTTACGGATAATATTTGTGATTGTAATTTTGTAATAGATGAAAGCAAGAGTTATTGCATTATATCTCCCACAGTTTCATCCGATACCGGAAAATGATGCATGGTGGGGACCTGGTTTTACAGAGTGGGTGAATGTCGCTCAAGCAAAGCCTCAGTTTAGAGGGCATATACAGCCAAAGATTCCGGCAGATTTGGGATTTTATGATTTGCGCTTATCTGAAACCCGTGAACAACAAGCTCAATTAGCACGTGATGCAGGAGTGGAGGGCTTCTGTTATTACCATTATTGGTTCGGTAATGGGCGTCAATTATTGGAGCGACCCTTTCAGGAAGTGTTGGAGAGCGGGCATCCCGATTTCCCATTTTGTCTATGTTGGGCAAACCATTCATGGAGTAATAAAACGTGGCAACGTAAGTCTATGTTGCAAGATAATTCTATGTTTATGGAGCAAATATATCCGGGTGAGTCGGATGACATAGCACATTTTATGGCACTGCTTCCCGCATTTAAGGACAAACGCTATATGTGTATTGATGGTAAACCTATATTTGTTCTGTACCAACCATGGGATCATCCATATGTGAAACAGTGGATTGAGAGATGGCGAAGGTTGGCTGCGAAAAACGGTTTGCCGGGCTTATATTTTATTGGTATGACTCCTGCAACTTTGACCTTTGAACAAGATGAACAGGGAAACCGTAAACGAGTACTTCCAAATCTAGGAAGCAGTGCAGATGTTTACAAAAGAGTTCTTGATATGGGCTTTGATGCTGTTAATTCAATAGGAAAACGACGTGGCGAAATGTTGTCGGACGGTAAGTACTTAAATGTCATTAAGACGATAATGCGACGTGTCGGGTTTCCTGTTGGAAAACATTTCGACTATTCCAAGACTGTGTGTAATTTTTTTCCTCCGGAGGATAAATGGGAAAATGTTTACCCTACGGTAATGCCACAATGGGATAGAACGCCGCGTTGTGCTGCATGGGATGGAATATACGTAAATGCCACTCCTGAGAAGTTTGAAGAACACATTCGTAAGGCTCTAGAAATTGTAGAAAATCGCAATATGGAACATCGGGTTATCTTCTTGAAATCTTGGAATGAGTGGGGTGAAGGCAATTATGTTGAACCAGACAAACAATTTGGACATGGTTGGCTCGATGCTATAAAACATACTATAGAGTGAAGTGAATTTAGAGTAAGTCAGTAACAGTACCACAAAGGAGCTATATGAAAAAGGTGTTTTACATAGACCCGCAATCTCGTAATAATTTAGCTATGTATGATTACGAATTGCTTTCACGTATTGATGGTGAAGATATTACATTTTGGGGTAGTAGGCAGTACAATTACAAAGATATTCCAGATGTAAGACATCGTCTGTTGTTTACGTATGAAGTTCATGACAACTTTATATTGAAGGTTGCGAGCTATATTAAGACAATGCTTCATCTATTTTTTAGTGCGCTTTTTGCAAGACCGAATGTGATACACATTCAATGGGTTCGCATAATACAACTTGATCGTATTTGTTATCGACTTCTAAAGTCTCTAATATCAGTCAAGTTGGTTTACACTGTACACAATGTCCTTCCGCACGTGGTTCGTTCGGGGGATAAGGAGAATTATGCAAAGCTGTATACTATGTGCGATACTCTTATTGTGCATACAGAGAAAACGAAGCAGGAGCTAGTCCGTGATTTCTTCATACCTGCTGAGAAAATAACCGTGGCTCCGCATGGTCCTCTCTGTTTTAACGAAGATGCCTCTTTAGTAAAAAAACAAATGAATTCTTTTTATAATGATTTTTCCTTGAAAGACAAAGTAGTGTTTTCCTTATTAGGATTTCAGTCTACTTATAAAGGTTCGGATTTGTTGATAGAGGCATGGAAGCAGATTCCTCCTTCGGAAAGAAAGAACGCTGTATTGATTGTAGCCGGAAAGTTTCAAGATGTAATGGTACCGAAAGAAGCTATACAGAGTTTAATATGTATTCCTAGAAAACTAAGCAATATTGAATTTAATGCGTTGCTGAAGCTGACTTCGGTGTTGGTTTTCCCCTATCGTAGAATCGAACAAAGTGGAGTACTTCTTACGGCTATATCAGAGCACATCCCTTATTGTGCAACAAATATAGGAGAACTGACAAGTCCTTTAAAGAAGGCAGATATAGGATGGATAATTGAAGAACCAACGGTTAAATGTGTGAAAGCAAGCTTGTGTGCAATCATGGCTCATCCAGAACAGGTAGAACAGAAAAAAAGAAATCTTGAAGGGTGGAAGGAAGTTTATGCTATGTACGATTGGGAATATAGTGCAAGTATTACAAAGAAAATTTACGAAGGTTCTATAGACCATAAATGAAAGGATAATATATGCAAGATTTTGGATTAGTATCAATTATAACAGCATCGTATAACTGTAGTAATTTTATAGCAGAGACGATAGTGTCAATACAGAGGCAAACATATACTCATTGGGAATTGTTGATTACGGACGATTGTTCTACGGATTCTTCTAGAGAAATTATTCGGAAGTATGCTGAGGCAGATTCGAGGATTCGTCTTATCTGTTTGCCGGAGAATTACGGTGCCGGTGTAGCTCGAAACAAGTCCATTGAACAGGCGCAGGGACGTTATATAGCTTTTTGTGATAGTGATGATTGTTGGCTTCCATATAAGTTGGAGAAGCAGTTGGAGTTTATGAATCGGAATAACGTGGATGTCTGTTACTCCTCTTATTTAACTTGTAATGAGCAGGGGAATATAACTGGAATCGTGGTGGCGTATAAAAGTATTAGTTATAAGGAAATATGTCGTGACGATAGTATAGGCTTCTTGACCTTTATATATAATGTAGACCATATGGGTAAGGTCTATATGCCTTCACTGCGTAAACGGCAAGATTGGGCGTATAAAATTTTACTTATGCAGAAAGCCCCATTAGCTTTTGGCATCCTTGATGCGCTTGCCGTATATCGCATCCGCACCAACTCTCTGTCTAATAACAAGCGAAAGTTGGTGCGTTACAACGTGCGTGTCTATAAAGAGATTTTGCATTATAGTACCGTAGGGGCATGGATGAAGTTCTTGTTTGATTTCTTCCCCCACTATGTAGCAAAGAAGCTTCGCCTCCGAATTATAAACCAATAGTTCCTAGCAGTAGTAGCTATATATATGGTTAGTGGAGCTTGATGGTGCGAGTTGGTGCATTGTCGGGGCTTACTGTGACAATGTAGTACTGAGAAGGTACCACAGCCATTGTCAATGTGGTAGCCCCGGATACGCTAGTATTCCCACAGGAATGTCCGTCAGCGCCGTAAACCTTGACACTTCGCAGAGGTATGGAACTGCTTATGGTGATGTTATTTCCGTTGCGAGTTGCACGAATATCGGGAGCATCTGCCGTAACTTGGGGCAGACTATTGACATTTTCAACGACTTCTATCTTGACAGCAGACACATCACTTCCGGGAGTGTGGTTCAACAGGCTGTCGTACACCATACTGACGGTTGTCTCATTGGACGTGTTGGTGGTGGTGATACGCCATGCGTGTTCTTGGTCGGTAGCAAGTCGCATTTGTCTATCAACAAACCATTTACCTTTAAACTCATCGTAGATAAGGTCTATATCATTGAATTTTACGGGTGAATTGTTACGCTCCATATTTAGCGTGATGATGTGCCCAAGGTCAAAGCGAGTGCGCAAGAGGTCGAACATATTGTTTATGCGTTTATCCCACCACGTATCACGGAAGTAGCTGAGGTGTCCTTTCCAGTGTCTACTGTAGCGGTAAGTAGTAGTATCTGGAACATCGTCGAAGTATGCTTGGAGGTGACGAAGATATTCGGGTTCAATGGCTTTAACGTATTCGTCGATGAGATTTTGACCATTCTCGGTACGAAGGAAGTCACCAAGATATATTGCCATACGGTCGATATATAGATTCTGAGCTTCCGGGAGTACTGAGTAAAAAAGTTGAAACAGTCGGAGTCGACGTGCGAATGATTGATAGGTGTATTTGTACGTGTTAATCATATTGTCAATGAATGTGCAAAGATCGTTTCCTATTTCACTATCCATCCATTTAACTCCCATTCGGTCTATGTCCATGAGAATGAATCGCCATTTCCCATCCTCTTGACGTGGTCGCCACAGAACAATATTGTTGTTCGGAAAGTCTGTGTCCATAGCAAATGATTTGATAATGAACATATCGAGAAAGTTATCGACATCGAGCTGCCCTTTGAGTTGCTCGAAGGTGATATCTGGACTATTGTAGAAGTCTACGAATGAGTAGAATTGATCAAATGACCCCTCCTCTAATTCGTACCAGTTTTTAATCAAATCGATGTCATCGTAACCATGGTTAGCCTCAACGTTGTCTTCATTGCTGCGCTCTCGTAAATCTGTTATTCCCATATATTTGCCGTTAAGGTAGTAGATGGCGGGTTCATAGGCTTGCCAGTCCATATTAGGGCAAAATCGCCCGATGGCAGATTGACCTACTTGATCGTTGATGCGACAAAATCTGAAGCAGTTACCTCCATTGCGAAGGATGAATGATTTAACCTCGGTTACATTGGGCTTCTCATGCCATAATTGACCATAGAAACGTTTTGTCTCGAAACGCTTGTTGGTGTATATCGCAAGGGATTTTTGGGCGTTTCGACGTGAGTATGCTCCTTGAATACGAGTCTCGCCTAATTGGTTAAAGAGAAGTTGATGGGCATCACCTTGATAATATTCTATATTGATAGGTCGACGCCAGTTGTAATTCCAATTGGGATTTTGTTTGGATACATCGTTATCGTCCCATTCGCCCATAAGAATACCCTCATCATCGCTGTAGAAGTAACAAGAGTCGCCAACGAGTGAGAATACCGGAAGCTTGGTTGCCTCAGGATGATAGATATACGATTGAGTTGTGGAACGTATCGGAAGTGCTTTATCCGATAGAAGTTTTGCACGCACAATCGTTGTTGATGAGATCTCTTTAGACCACGATGTTCCGTCGACGGCATTTGAGTCGGTAGGCTCACTGCTATCTGTGGTGATGCAAAGGCGTACATCATCCGGTGCATCCTCGGGAATACAGACCGTAAGGGTGAAAGCATCTTGTCCTTGAACGGAGACAAATCCCGTACGGCTAAATATCGGTTCGGGTA
>CAYOKO010000028.1:0-19548 GCA_964404555.1 uncultured Bacteroidaceae bacterium
GTAGTACACAGCTACACACGCTAGTGGTGCAGATAAAAGGTACGGAGTTGCTGCGAACCGAAGAAGTATAAAGTCACTCAAGTTTCGGAGTTCACAATCCGAAACTTGAGTGAAAACATTATTCAGCTATCACCAAACCACCGTTGCACGGAATGGTGATGGAAACTTTCTTTTTCTTATTCAAGCGTATTTGCTTAACACTACCCTCCAGCGCCTCGTTATCGCTGTACATACTTACGGTTTCACCCGACTGCAACATCGGTAGCGAAAGCTCCTTTTTCAGCGTTTGCTTCTCCGCATTCACACCTACAACATACCACTTATTACCCGTGCGACGAGCCAAGATGACATACTTACCGGGATATCCGTCTATGAACTGCACCTCATCCCACTGCGTAGGCACCGCCTTCATGAAATCGATTGCCCATGCCGGAGCCGAAGTCAGATTACCCGGAGACATGGCAAAATGCTGCACAGGACTCTGGAACAACACCGCCGTAGCCAGAGCAAACACATCCGATGTAACACGATGACCGCCACCATGTGCAGCATCGTCTTGCGGATTGTAATAGTGGTTCAACGTGCTACCGCCAAAGTCCATGCTACCCACCGTGTTACGGATAAACGGATGGAAGGTGGCGTCCATCGCCTCACGGTCGCAGTCGCTCTGGTTGAAGCGCAAATTCTCACTCGCACGAACGGCCTCACTTGCCACATAATTCGTGTACATACGTTCCCAACCACGCGGCAATGTACATCCATGGAAGATAACCATCAACCCATACGCCTCGGCATCACGCAGGATATCCTCGTAGAGTTGCATGGTACACTGCTTGTCACCGCCAAAGAAATCTACTTTGATACCCCGTATGCCCACACGCTGCATCCACGCCATCTCCTCGCGACGGTGAGCTACGTTGTCCATACAGTTGCGCGGAGTTTGCGGAGCGTCGTTCCACTTTCCGTTGGAGTTGTACCATAGATAGAAGGTGATGCCCTTGCCACGAGCATACGCCGCCAAGCGGTCTATACGGTCACGCCCTATCTGCGTATCCCACTGAGCATCAATCAGGAGTGTCTCCCACCCCATAGCTGCGGCAAAATCTATATATTGCTTCTGCGTGTCGAAGTTGCAGCTGGCATCGTCGGCAATAATCCAGCTCCAGGCACCACGTCCATACTTCTGAGCTACCTCCTTGCGAGCCTCATCGTTCGCAGGATACTGGTCGTTGAGTACATCCCAGGCGATGTTGGTCTCTACTATCGGCTTTAAACTTTCTCCCACGGTGATGGTACGCCAAGGGGTGTACGAGGGGAGCAACGCTTGTACGGTGCTACTGCCCCATCCATTGTTTTCCGCTTCGCTCGGGAAGGTTATCTGATAGGCTCTGTCGCCTTTATTCTCCACACGAGAGGCGCAGTAGTTGCCGTCCACTCCGGTTTCGGAGATGAGTACCCAACCGTTTTGCTTACCCTTTGCCGGCACCTTGAAGAGACAGGGGAAGGTGTATCCCGTGCCGTTTCCGTTCTTTCCGGTGGCATCATCGGGTGTGTAGTGGGTTTCGTAACTGGGAGCCGTACGGGCAAATCCGGTCATGGCAGCCATCTGTGGGCAGAGGAAGGTGGTGGCACCCTCGGGCAGTACGAACTGTGTAGCTTCCGAACGCACCACGCAAACGGTAGTTCCGGACTTGGGGAGCAGTTGGTAGCGGAAGGCAACATCGTTGTTGCTCACCCGGAAGGTTACGGCTATTACATCCTTTCCACCCTGTGCATAGGTGAAGGTTTGCTCATTTGCTACATAGTGGTGGGCGGAACATTTGGAGTTATAGAGGGAGAACTGCTCATCTACCTTCCCTACGGTAGAAACACTGGTTTGCTGCAAGTTGGAGGTGAAATCGCCCACATTGGTCGTTATGCCCAGAGGGGAAGCTGCGAGGTAATCCACCCCGTTATAGCTTACACTGTACGTTGGTTTTCCATTGGTACAATTCACGTCCACAGCCAGTTTTCCATCCGGACTGTTCACAATCTCTGCACTACCCCATTGCTGCGCAAAGGCGAGTGTCATGAGGATAATAAGTTTTGTTTTCATGTAATTTTTTATGTAAAAGTTTGCCGCAAAGGTAGTAAAAAATCACAATAGAAAACAAATTTTTCCGGCAGAACTTTTAAGAAACAATCAACGATCGCCCCGGCTTGCGAGGCTTTTCTTGCGGATAGTCATCCCTGCAATACCCCAAGATAACAAAGCAACGAGCTACCATATTCTCCGGGATGCCCCACGCCTTTAAGTAAGAAGCGCCTTCGGGATTGGCAAACGTCTCCTCACCACGAGCTATGATGCAACTCGCTATCCCCAGTTCCGTTGCCATGAGTACCATATTCTCGGCGGCACAAAAGGCATCGGGAATGCTGTATAGAAAGTTTCGCTGCGCAAAGATAACGGCAACCGACGGGGCACCGTAGAAGCCACTCTTTATGGTTGGGTCGTCGATGATGGAGGGCTGTTCTGCCGACACATGACTGCCCGCCAGGCGCGAGCGGTCCATACAACCCACATTCAGTTTTCCTAGTTTTTCCACCGTCTCGGCATTGTGAACGCCCACAATCATGGAACGCTGTCCACCGCCTGCATTTGGGGCATATAATCCGGCATCTATTATCTTACGGAGAGCATCCTCCGGAATCTGTTCCTCCGTGTACTTACGGATGGAACGTCTGTGCTTCATAAGTTCCAACAGTTTCATAGTCTTTGATTTTTTATAAGGTTACACCTCTTTCCAACACTGCGGATCGGGTGCGAAGAAGGAGTGATGATAGCCATACGCCACAGCCGGACAACCGCGACAGAAGCGCAGCAGTTCGCACTTGGAACACTTCTCCATGCGCTCACACTGACGATATTGCTCCTCGGCATCCCCCATAAAGATGTCGTACAACGGTGTCTGCACCGTCTGCTCTCCTCCGCCAAACAACTCGCCCACCGGAGACTCGAAGCGGCGACACGCCATGACCTTGCCCGTGGGCAGGATGGTGATGTGACAGTTGGCACAGTTGCATCCATCGTAGATGGTATCCTCGTCCAGCCCTTCCGGTATCTTGAAGAGTCCCTTCTCATAGAGGAACAGCGTCCACAGGTGATCCTTGAGATTGAAAGTTGTGTCGCTATCCTTGTATCGCTCGTAACGCTCCCAAAGCGTCTCTAGGAGTTCTCTGTATGCCTGCGGCTCTATGTGCGTACGCTCGCTGATGGCCTTCTCCAAGGAGGTGGGACAATAGCGACCGAAGGCAAAGATATCTACGTGATGTTCCACCACTAGGTCGACAATCTCCGGAATCTCATGCAGATTGGTACCGCTCACCGTTGTCATGATGGCACAGTGCAACCCGGCATTGCGGATGATGGGGATGGCACGCAGCGTAGCATCGAACGAGCCGGGTTTGCGGATGCTGTCGTGCGTATCGCGCAAACCATCTATACTCAACTGATACTTACGGCATCCCAACGCCTTGAGACGGGCGCACACCTCGGGAGTGAGGTGGAAAGGGTTACCCATAAGAGTAAACGGAATACCTTGCTCATGCAGCTCCTCCAGTATCTCCCAGAAGTGGGTATGAAGGATGGGGTCGCCTCCCGTTATATAGAAATAAGGTAGACGATTCATCCGTACGCACATCTCCCGGCAGGTTTTTATCACCGCCAGACAACGTACCATGGGCATCTCCACCAAACGTGGATGTCCCTCACTGAAGATATAACAATGTTCGCAACGCTGGTCGCAGGCATCGGTTATGTGCCACTGGAAAGCAAAGTACTCCATCTACTCCAAGCAAAAGATTACTTTTCGCCTGCACCGCATGCGCTACCGCAAGCAGCCGGTTTCTCTTCCTTATCGCCTGCACCGCAAGCACTACCGCAAGCTGCGGGCTTCTCTTCCTTGTCACCGGAACCACAAGCACTACCACAAGCTGCGGGTGCTCCTGCCTCTGCACTCAGAATACGCTGTGCACTGTGACCGAATACAAATTCATTTGAACGCTTCATAATCGTTGATTTTAAAAGTGAATAATTTTGTTACTCGCAAAAAAAGGAGTACCTTTGCGGCTGATATCAACCACCGGGCTTACCTATTCTGCGCTTGCAAAGATATGAAAAAACTATATAACATACAACAGGTTACGAAAAGAAAAGTTGGTTACCTTTTGGTTGGAAATGGAAAAATGAACAACTTACGAAGATAAAAAAAGAATTAAAAATATATGGAACAGAAGAAAGATGTAGACAAATCGGGACTTTTAGCACCCCACTACCCTACGTGTCCGTTTCGCAATATCTTGTCGCGCATAGGGGATAAGTGGTCGCTGTTGATTCTTTTTCTCCTTAATGCGTCCGATAGACCGTTGCGCTTCGGGGAGCTGGAGAGGAGTATCCCGGACATATCTTCCAAGGTGTTGTCGTCGTGCTTGCGTTCGCTCGAGGCCGACGACCTGGTGGTGCGTAAAATCTATCCGGAGGTTCCGCCCAAGGTGGAGTATTCTCTTACGCCGCTGGGGACATCGCTCATGCCGCACATTGTGGCACTAACCAACTGGGCAACAGAGAACTTCGACCACATCATAGAGCATCGGGCTAGGTATAGTAGCAAGCGGGAATAGGGAGATTACAAGGTGTTCCTTGTGTTAAATGTCTTCCTTTTGTTTGGGGTGTGCATAGAAATGGCTAACTTTGCACTTCGAAATTAAACTATACAAGATGAAGATACTGGCAGTACTCTCTTGTACCACGATTGCTCTACAAGCGCAGGCACAGGAGATTTTTGTGGACACCCTGAGCGACAAGTGCTTGAATGAGGTGGTGGTGGCGGCACAACAGCAGCGTGCCGGTTCTAATGTAACGACGTATTATCCCGATAAAGATGTAAAACGAACGGCTAAGTCTGCTACGGACTTGCTCTTCAAAATGGGCATCCCGCAAATCGATGTGGACCCTCTTGGAGGTACCGTACAGACGCCTGCCGGGGAGGAGATTGCTATCTATATAGATAAGGTGCCGGCAACAAAGGAGGAGAAGAACGGACTGCGGGCGGAGGATGTTAAGAAGGTGGAGTTCCTGGTGTATCCCAACGATGTGCGGTTTAACCATAATAAGTATGTCATAAACATCACATTACGGCACCCGGAATTCGGTGGATATGTAAAACTTGCGGCTAGTGACTACGCAATGATTGGCAACACGTATGGACAGGTTTACAGCAAGTTTAACCGAAAGCGGATGACGTACGATGTCACGGTGGGCGATTCCTACAATAGTTCGCATCACACCGGTTCGGATGTAACACAAATCTTCTGCCTTCCACAGGGCGATGGTAGCATGGGCGAGATTATGCGTAGCAATCTTGTGGACTGGAGTCGCGATAAGGAGAATGACTTTACGGCGGCTATTCGTGCTCAATACACCGGGGAGAAGGTGAACATCTCGAATACCGTCTCTATAGACAATCAAAACACTCCGCACAAGGATTACTGTGGTCAGCTGCTTTTCTCCGATAATCGATATGCGGGTTCTAACTATTCTAATACGCAGAAAGCTACTACTTTGTCGCCTATGTGGACGGGTGCTTACTTCTTTGACTTGGGCAAGGGATTCCAGTTGAATGCCTCTCCGCAGGTGACGTATCAGCACATAACTTCCAACCGACTTTATTCCTCCGACGATACCTCCATCCTTACCAATGCAAAAGAGGATGCGTGGGAGGCTGTACTGGATTTGGTGGGTAGTAAAGCGCTATCGGAGCACCACGCTGTTGACTTCTACTTTATTGGTCGATACTACGACGACAAGGTAAAGTACGTGGGAAATACCAACGCTACTCCCGTTTTTAGCGAGTGGGACTATGGGTTGACTTTGGGGTATAGCTACAACTCGGATAAGTTTTACGGTAGGTTTCTAGGGGGTATCGTAGGCGACGAGGGCAAGATTAGCGGCATACGTACGCACAATTTCTACCCCGCTTTCCATCTGAGTTTGCAGTATGCCTTCAATGAGAAACACTCTATCTCACTGGAAGGGAATCAATTTGTCAACACCATTGATGCGGTAGATAAGACTCCGGATGTGATTCAGGAGAACGAATTACTCTACAAGACGGGTAATCCGCGACTCAAGAACATCTCCGGACTTAAGTTCAATCTTCAATATACTTGGTTGGCTAGTAATACCTTCTCGGCGTCTGCGGTGGCAGGTTCTACACAGTTCTTCGAGCGACTTGTTCCTATCTATGCTTTGAACGAGTCGGGAACAGCCATCGTTCGTAATCTGGAGAACGATGGTGACTATCAGGACTTCTTCGTGGGAGCGTCCTTTACGGCAAAATTGCTGAAGCGCAAATTGGTGCTACAGACTTCGCCTCGTATGTGGTTCGAGCGTATCAAGGGAGTGTATAGGAAGACCAACAACTACTTGGCTTTCAATGCTTCTGCTACCTACTACCTTGGCAACTTCAACTTCTCTGCCTATTATCGTAAGGGCAAAACGGAGTTGCTGGGTTACGACCGGAACAACATCATGGAGAAATACCGAGACCAATATTACTTCAGCGTGGGTTGGAGCAACGGTAAGTGGAATTGCGATGTGAAGGTGGTAAACATATTCCGTGGGGACTGGAAACAATTGGAAAGCTCTGTCGAGAGTCCGTTGTTCAGTCAGTACACCACCACTTACGACGTTTCAAAACATCGATACGTAGGCATCAACGTCTGTTACACCTTGGGCTATGGCAAGAAGATTCGACAAGGCGACGAGGTGGAAGCATCCAAGGGCGGTAAGTCTGCTATTATGCATTAAAAAAAGAGTTCCGGAATTTTCGGAACTCTTTTTTGTTATTCATCTATAAATCTGCGTGTAAGATTGGAGAACTCCTCTATGCGACGATCGCGTAGGAAGGGCCACCAACGACGCACATTCTCGCTGCGCTTCATATCGATATCAACCATCAACGTTGTGGGATTTTCATCCGCCTCCGCCAGATATTCACCCTGCGGACCCGCCACAAAGCTGTGTCCCCAGAACCGGATGCCATTGGTGGCGTGACTGGGATCCTCCTCCAGTCCCACACGATTCACCGCAATCACCGGCAAACCGTTTGCCACCGCATGACCACGCTGCACCGTCTTCCAAGCTTCCAACTGACGAGCCTTCTCTGCCTCTGTATCGGAACTCTCCCATCCTATTGCCGTGGGATAGATGAGTAAATCCGCTCCTTGCAACGCCATGAGACGTGCTCCCTCCGGATACCATTGATCCCAACAAACCTGCACTCCCAAGACACCTACCGAGGTACGTATGGGGTGGAAACCCAGGTCGCCCGGGGTGAAATAAAACTTCTCGTAGTATGCCGGATCATCGGGGATGTGCATCTTACGATACTTTCCGGCTATGCTACCGTCCCGTTCAAAGACTACTGCCGTGTTATGATAGACACCTGCCGCACGACGCTCAAAGAGCGAGGTTACTAGAACGATGTTGTTGCTACGTGCCAATTCGCTATAGAAATCGGTGGACGGTCCGGGGATGGGTTCGGCGTAGTCGAAGTTGTTTGTATCCTCTACCTGACAGAAATACAAGGTGTTGTGCAACTCTTGTAGTACCACCAAGTCTGCTCCCTGCTTGGCAGCATCCGCAATGGCTCCTGCCAACATATTACAATTCTTATCCACATTGCTCTCCATGGCTCGCTGAATGAGTGCAACACGCAGAGAACCACCGGATTTATCGTTGTACAAATGGGTCTTATCACCTTTTGTGGAGAGCTTTAGAATGCCGGGATACTGCATGGTGACACAGTGGAGAGAACCGTGTTGACGAATAAGCACACTGCAATCTATCCCCACCACCTCACGATCGTGGAATATGCTACGTAGGATTTCCAGTGCTTCGGCATCCTTATCGGGTTGATTGTAGGTGGGAACCAGCACGGCACCGTTTATAATCAAGAAGTTGGCATAGGTTGCCGGTAGGCGATTGCCCTCCTCATCAAACACCGGATGGGGCATGGGAAGAGGAACCATACGAGGATGATGTGCGCTGGAAACATTATATGCCTCAAGCTCCTTTTCCATATACGACAGCTCTTTGTAATCAACATCCTGTTCATACTCCGCTTTTACATAAACGATTGTATTATCGGGTACAAAGCGAGCCAACGTATCTATGTGTCCGTCCGTATCGTCACCGGTAAGTTGGCCATGGTGCAGGAGGCAGAAATCGCTTCCCTTGAAATCGCTTTTAAACCAAGATACCAGTTCACTATCCTGTTTCCATCCGTTGCGATTCGGTGCCAAAAGGCATTGAGATGTAGTCATAATGTCGCCGTATTCGTTGAATTCTATGCTACCACCCTCCAATACATAATTCTGTCGATTGATATACTCCGCAGTACACCCCTCCACGTTGGACACTATCACTTGGTTGCGGAACAAGGCTGCATTGATAGCGTTATCTTTCTCGGAAGGATATTTACATCCCCATCCGTTAAACCGATAATCGAGCAACAAAGGATTCTTGTCTCGTGACTGTACCGTCAAGAAAGCATGGTCACGTGCCCAGGTATCATTCGTAGGACATTCAAACAAGACAATGTTATGTCCCGTACCTGAGGTTCGCACCCCTGCCTCATACAATTGTTTTGTCACTTCCCGTACGTCGGGAGCCACAATCAACAAATCCTCTCGCCTGATAATCTCCTTGGCTATGCGCAAAAAACAATCTTTCGCCTCGTCGAGACAATACGCCCAGTCCGTCCCCTCATGAGGCCAGGTGAGCTGCACAAAGCTCTGCTCCTCCCATTCCGGAAATGTCTTAATGTCTAAGAATTCTCCATCATACTTTTCTTTACCGGTCTTCATAAACTTTTATCTATTTGTTATGGCTACAAAAATACGATTTTTATCCCATTCCATCGACATCTTTGAGGGGTGAATATGGAAAAAGTGCATAACTTTTTGCGCTTTTCCTTCGTTTTTTCACAATAGATTGGTGAATCCTTCGTTTTTTAGATTGATATAGACCCTTTTTATATGACCGGTTTACAGAACATACGCAGGATAGGGGGAGCCTTTTTGTTGCTTGCGGCAGCAGTGCTCCCGGCAAAGGCTCAGTACGATGTACACTACACGAACTATTGGGCTCTGCAACGCTTCTACAACCCTGCGGCTGCCGGTAAGGATGCTATGCTAAACGTGGAGGCTGCGTATGCGGCGCAGATGACGGGATTCGAAAATGCACCTAAGGTGATGTATATCGGTGCCGACCTACCGCTCTTCTTCTGGGGACCGCAACACGGTGTGGGGGCTGCCTTCTTTTCGGATAAGATAGGCTTGTTTACCCACCAACGACTCTACCTGCAATATGCTTACCACAAGCAGAACATTCTGGACGGAACGTTGAGCATCGGTGTACAGGCGGGGGTGCTGAGCGAGAATTTCGATGGTAGCGGACTGGAACTGGAGGAGAGCAACGACCCGGCATTTAGCTCGTCTACCGCCACGGGATCGGGTTTCGATGTTAGCTTTGGTCTTTATTATCAGCACCGTAAGGGAGCTTATGTAGGCGTTTCCATGGCGCACGCACTGTCGCCTACCATCCTGCTGGGAACGGATAAGACGAACGAAATTTCCATTTCGCCTACGTATTATTTGCTTGCAGGACACAATATTAAATTGAGAGTGCCGTTCTTTAGTATACAACCGTCTGTGTTTTTGTCCACCGATTTCGTGGCGTATAGGGCGGATGCTACGTGCCGTGTTACCTATACGGATGATAAGCGAAATGTATATGCGGGACTGAGTTACAGTCCGTCAAACTCCATCAGTCTGCTGCTGGGTGGCGACTTCCACGGGGTGTCTTTGGGGTATTCCTATGAAATGTACACCACCTCGGCAATGACCATGGGCAATGGTAGCCACGAGCTGATTGTGGGATACAAGACGGAACTGGACGTGGCAAAAAAAGGAAAAAATAGACATAAAAGTATACGAATATTATGATACATCTGAGAAGAAATATCCAATTGGCAGCGAGCCTGTTACTCTGCGTGGTACTCCTCACTTCCTGCTTCAAGGGAGCGGGCTTGTCACAAGCTACGGGTGGCGAGGTTACCGGTGTGGGTGGTTCCACCTTCGTAGAACCTACACCTTATGGAATGACCATGGTGAAGCGTGGTTCCCTCAAGGTGGGACTGGAGAATATAGATACACTCTGGGGATTGAATACTCCGGTGCGCGAAATCTCTGTAGAGGGGTTCTGGATGGACGAGACCGAGGTGACAAACTCTAAATATAAACAGTTTGTAAATTGGGTGCGCGATTCTATTATCCGTGAGCGTCTGGCCGACCCGGCTTATGGGGGCGATGAGAGCTATAAGATTACGGAGGATAAGTATGGCGACCCGGTGACTCCACACTTGAACTGGAGCAAACCTATTCCTTGGCGACGTCCGTCGGAAGATGAACAGCGTGCCATAGAGAGTGTCTATACATATCACCCTATCGATGGTACCAAGATGCTGGATGCCAAGCAGATGAACTATCGCTACGAGGTATTCGACTATGCTATGGCAGCACAACGTCGCTTCCGTCTGGACCCGAAGGAGCGTACCAATAATACGGATGTTAAGGTGGATGAGAACCAGGTGGTTATGATTTCTAAGGATACGGCTTACGTGGACGATGAGGGTAAGATTATTCGCGAAACCATCACCCGTCCGTTGTCTAGTCTGTACGACTTCCTTAATACATATATCGTGAATGTATATCCCGATACTACTTGTTGGGTAAACGACTTTAAGAACGCTGAGAATGAACAATATATGCGTGAGTATTTCTCCAATGCCGCTTACAACGATTACCCGGTAGTGGGCGTTACGTGGGAGCAAGCAAACGCCTTCTGCAATTGGCGCACCGATTACTTGTTGAAGGGATTGGGAGGTGCTGCAAGACACATACAGCGCTATCGCCTGCCCACCGAGATAGAGTGGGAGTTTGCCGCTCGCGGTCCCGAGGGCAATCCGTTCCCGTGGGAGCAGGAGGGCGTGAAGAGCGAAAAAGGATGCTACTATGCCAACTTTAAGCCCGATCGTGGTAATTACACCAAGGATGGTAGCTTGATTACCAGTCGTGTAGGTATATTCTCTGCCAACACCAACGGTCTTTATGATATGGCAGGAAACGTGGCAGAGTGGACCAACACCGTGTACACCGAAGCCGGTGTGAAGAGCATGAGCGATATGAATCCGGAACTGCGCTACAACGCCGCCATAGAGGATCCCTATCTACTCAAGCGTAAGTCGGTTCGCGGTGGTTCTTGGAAAGATCCCGAGTCACTGATACAGAGTGCATGGCGCACCTACGAATACCAGAATCAACCCCGTTGCTACATAGGATTCCGCTGCGTACGTTCTACGGCAGCAGCCACAAGCGGGAAAAACAACAAAAAATAGTCTAACATCGAAAACAGAATACAAAGATGGGAAAAAGTAAATTCAATATAGTTGCTGCATTGCAGCGTTGGATGGATTCCGTCCCCGGACAGACCTTCCTGAACTATGCGTATAGCTGGGGTGCTTCTGTCGTTATCTTGGGAACCCTCTTTAAATTGACACATATAAAAGGTGCAGATATCATGCTGTTCTTGGGTATGGGCACGGAGGTGTTCGTGTTCTTCCTCTCGGCGTTCGACCGTCCGTTCGATAAGGATGCAGACAAGCAGGATCTCTTGAACGAGGAACAGATGCAACGCGAGGTGGCTGAAAACCTTGGACTCGAGGATGATGAGGAAGAGGGTGCTGCAAGTGCTCCTGCTACAAATGCTGCTCCCGTCGGCGGTCAGGTGTACAGTGGTCCTATCTATGTGGGAGGACCGGCCATTGTTGGGGGAACCGGCGGTCAGAACTTTGCTGCTACCGGTGCTTCTACCGAGGGTGGTGGAAATGTGACTCCCGCTACGATGGGTGTAACCGCCGCAACACCACAACCGCTTCCAGCCGGCGTATCACCGGAGATGGCGGCGGCTACCGAGGCGTATGTGGAGCAATTGAAGGCTCTCACCGAAACGCTTACTCGAGTGTCCGAACAAGCAAGCCGACTGATTACCGATTCCGACGAGATGAACCTCTTGAACCGTACCCTCACCGGTATCAACTCCGTGTACGAAATTCAGCTTAAGAGCGTTAGTATGCAGGTAGGTACCATAGATGCCGTAAACGAGCAAACACGCAAGATGGCACAGCAGATTGAGGAACTCAACGGTGTGTACAGCCGCATGATTAAGGCACTCACCATTAACATGAAGAATGCTTCCTCCGAGGTAGGATTATAAATAAGGTACGAATATGGGAGTTAAGAAAAGACCTGTTTCACCGCGCCAAAAGATGATTAACCTTATGTACGTCATCCTCATGGCTATGTTGGCCATGAATGTATCCTCCGACGTACTCAAGGGATTCTCGCTTGTGGAGGAGAGTCTGAACCGTAGTACCAAGAATGCCACGGCACAGAATGAAAACATCTACGCCAGCTTCGATGAACAGATGAAGGCAAACCCGGTAAAGGTGAAGGAGTGGTTCGAAAAGGCACAATATGTCAAGAATATATCCGATTCGCTCTATAACTTTGCCGAGGAACTGAAGGTGAAGATTGTGAAGGAAGTAGACGGCGAAGAGGGCGATGTAAACAATATACAGAATAAGGAGAACCTGGAAGCGGCTTCTCACGTGATGCTTGCCATAGGGGGCAAGGGTAAGGTGCTGCGTAAGAGCATAGAGAACTATCGTTCTTCTATCCTGGCTATGGTGACGGACGAGTCACAGAAGAAAACCATTGCGAGCAACCTAAGTACAGCGGTACCTAAGAATAGCGATGGCGTGGGCAAGAACTGGGAAGAATATATGTTCGAGGGGATGCCTGCTGCTGCTGCCGTGACCTTACTTACCAAACTGCAGAGTGATATTCGCTATGCCGAGGGGGAGGTGCTGCACCAGTTGGTGGCAAACATCGGCGTGAAGGATATTCGTGTAAACAGCTTGAATGCTTATGTCATTCCAAGTGCTCAAACGGTGGTACAAGGAGGTAAGTTCTCTGCACAAATCATTATGGCTGCAGTAGATACCACCCAGCGTCCCATCATCCATGTGGGAGGACGTACGCTTACTTCTTCTCTATATGAAACGGTGTGCAACACCACCGGTGATTTCACTTTGAAGGGTTACATAGAGACCGTCAATGCCAATGGTGACCCCATCACACGCAACTTCGAACAGAAGTACTCGGTCGTAGCTCCGTCGGCTACGGTATCCGCCGACTTGATGAACGTGCTCTATGCGGGCTACAGCAACCCTATGAGCGTGTCCATCCCCGGTGTGCCGGTCAATAAGATTATCGCAACCATGCAGGGAGGTACGCTTACCTCTACCGGACCGGGCAAATATGTAGCTATACCGCAGAAACCGGGAAGTGATGCTGTGATAACGGTGAGCACAGACATGAACGGACGTGTACAACAGATGGGGCAATTCACTTTCCACGTACGTAAGTTGCCGGATCCTATCGCCTTTATTGACTATAAGGAGGAGAGCGGTACCAACCGCTTCCGTGGCGGTAAGATAGCCAAGGCGGTGTTGATGAATACCGATGGCATCGGGGCTGCCATAGACGATGGGTTGCTGAACATCAGCTTCAAGGTGCTGGGCTTCGAGACCATCTTCTTCGACAACATGGGTAATGCCGTGCCCGAGACCTCCAATAGTGCAGCCTTTACCGCACGCCAGAAGGATTTGTTCCGTAAATTGAACCGTGGCAAACGATTCTATATATCCAACGTGAGAGCGGTGGGTCCCGACGGCATAGAACGTAAACTAGCCGGTGCTACGGAGGTGATAATAAACTAAATTTGAATAGATATATACTTTAATATATAGGAAAGATATGAAAGCTTGGATATATATATTGATGGTGGGGCTCATGCTTACAACCGAGGGGTGGGCACAGCCACAAAAGCGAAAAGTGACAACCAAGAGACCTACAACCACGGCTACGGCAGAGGCTCCTACGGTGGATCGTGCAAGTCTGCTGTTTCCCACGCAGGTGGAGATGCCCGAGGATGCTGTGTGGCGTAGAGATATCTACCGCCTCCTGGATCTCAAGAAGGATGCGAATGCGGCTCTGTACTACCCGGTGGAGCCGGTGGGCACACGTGTAAACCTGTTTACCTACCTGTTCCAACTGTTACTGGATCGCAAGATTCAAGCCTATGAGTATCGACTGGATGGCAACGAGTCTTTTGCGGAGACGGATAAGCTGAAGGTGAAAGACTTGCTGGATAAGTACAACATCTTTTACGAAGTTGTTGGCGGTAAGTATAAGGTGGACAACAGCGATATCCCGTCTGCCGAGGTGCTACGCTATTTCATTAAGGAGAGTTCCTACTTCGACCAGCACACCGCCACCTATCAAGCAAAGGTGACAGCCATCTGTCCCGTCATGCTACGTACGGACGACTTCGGAAGCGATGGAACCCCCTACCCCATGTTCTGGCTCAAATACGACGAGATAAGTCCCTATTTGGCAAAACTCCCCGTGATGAGTAGCAACCTCAACAATGCCGGCAACATGAGTGCCGACGACTACTTCACGATGAATGCCTACGACGGTACCATCTACAAGACCAACAATATGCAGGGAAAAATCCTGGCACAGACGCATCCGTCGGATAGCGACTTGGTGAAGGAGCAAAAGCATATCGAGAGTGAATTGGTGGGTTTCGAAAACAACATCTGGAAGCTGCCGGAGAGCAAAAAGGAGGAAGCGGCTCAGGATTCTGTTGCCAACGCAACCGAGAAAACAGCCAAGAAAACCACAACTCGTTCCGTTCGTCGCGGACGTACTTCCTCCACCAAGAGCGAGGCACAAGCAGCTTCCAAGTCCTCTAGCAAGAGTAGTAGCAGCAAGTCTTCATCTACGAAAGCCAAGAGTAGTAAATCATCGAGTGCAACCTCTCGTGTATCGGCTCGTAGACAACGTAGATAAATCCTTTTTATGGGCTTATGGAGAAGATTATAAAGCATAGCTACACGGTTGCCAATGTACACTTTGATGTATATCTGGAGGCAGGAGACCCCGTGGCGGAATCGTATCGTGCTCCTTATCTGCCGTTCCTATCTCAGGAGGAATGCGCACCGCACTATTGCCTGCACGTTCTCCGGGAGTGCCCGGCAGACAATGCTCCGCTGCACACAAGCGATGCCGATGCGTGGGAGACGAGTGGTGTCTTCAACGAGGAGGATCTCTCCATGCGTGTTCGCAAGAACCGGGAGACCGGAACCATTGAGATAGCTATGCAGTCGGTGGTGGAGATGAGCGGTTGGGTATTACTCACCATACAGAAAGGTTTCCACGAGGCAGAGGTACTCATTAAGGGTAGTCCTACGCTACGCATCTTTGGCATCAACAATGCCTTGATGATGCTTTACGCTCTGCGAGGTGCCACGCTGGATAGATTATTAATCCATGCGTCGGTCATAAAGAAGGACGACTACGGATACCTCTTCTTGGGCAAGAGCGGCACGGGCAAGAGTACACATAGTCAACTGTGGCTCAAGACGATACCGGGATGCTCTCTGCTCAACGACGACAACCCGGTAATAGGAATACTAACTGACGGTTCGGCATTCGTGAGCGGTAGTCCCTGGAGCGGTAAGACACCCTGTTATAAGAATGAACAAGCTAAGATAGGTGCTTTTGTACGTTTGTGGCAGGCACCTAAAAACGAAATACAGAAACTTCCGGTGGTAGAGTCGTACGCAGCACTGCTGCCTACGGTGTCCAACATGAAGTGGGAGACGGTGGTAGCGGATGGCATCAGCGGCACACTGGCAAAGCTATTGAAGCAGACACCCGTCTACTCTCTCCGCTGTCTACCCGACAGCGCAGCGGCGGAACTCTCCTACCGTACGGTTTCTCAATCCTAAAAGACAATGGAGGTAACGAAGAAGATTATTGGCAACGATATACTGATAGCCGAAGTTCACAAACTTCTGCTGGAAGGCAGGCGCGTTACACTCAAGGTAAAAGGAGTGAGTATGCTACCATTTATCGTAGGCGATCGTGATAGCGTACTTCTAGAGCAGTCCCCCACCTATTCCGTAGGCGATATTGTCCTGGCAGAGGTACAACCTTCCACATACGTACTGCATCGCATTCTTTCCATAGAGGGCAACCAAGTAACGCTTATGGGCGATGGCAATTGCTATGGCACAGAGCACTGTACCCTTGCCGATATTCTGGGGCGTACCGTTACCATCTTCTTCGGTAACAAGGAGATAGACCCCAACTCCCCCAAACAACGCAAGCGGGCTCGCCTCTGGCGTCAGCTCCTTCCCGTACGTCGCTACCTCCTTGCCATACTACGCCGAACGGGATATATTCCACGTCATGTATATAATCGTAACATCAAAGAAAAATAGAAGAAATTATGAAGATAAAGAAAGGATTCACCCTGCGTGACATAGTAGGTGAGAAAGTTATTGTAGGCGAAGGTGTGGAGCAAGTAAACTTCAACCGCATCATCAGTGTAAACGAGAGTGCCGCCTATCTGTGGCAGTCGCTACAAGGCAAAGAGTTCACTCCCCAACAAGCTGCCGAACTTCTACAAAGTGAATACGAAGTAGATGCCAACACAGCCCTCCAAGACACCCAAGAACTCCTCAACGACTGGAACGAAGCCGGATTATTGGAATAGAACCATTATGTTCATAAAGAAAGAAGAGTGGGCAACCATACGTAAGAGCCTCACATGGTTATGGAAAGCCTCCGTAGGCATACGCTGGCGACTGCTACTAGGAGCCACCATCGGCATAATGCACGTAGCAGCCGGACTCCTCTTTATATTTATTAGCAAACAGGTAGTAGACACCGCCGCCCACCAAGTAAACGGCACGAAAGAAGACCTCTTCCTCAACGCCGCCCTACTAGGCATTCTCATGCTCGGCGAAGTACTCCTAGGCGTAACCGCCTCCTGGATGAACACCCAGAACGACCTACGCATGAACAACCGAGTACGCCTAAACACCTTCTCACGCCTCTTCGCCGGACAATGGAACGGCAAAGAACGCTTTCACACCGGCGACATACTCAACCGCCTCGAAGAAGATGTGCAAACCATCACCACCACCGTCTGCGAAACCTTCCCCGACGTAGTAGTGACACTCGTCCAACTCATAGCCGCCTTCTACTTCCTCTTCCGCATGGATTCCACCCTAGCCCTCATCACCGTAGCCATCATGCCCATATTCCTCTTTTTGAGTAAACTCTACATGGTACGCCTACGACAGATGACCAAAGAAATACGCACCACCGACAGCAAACTGGAAAGCGTACTCCAGGAAAGCCTGCAACACCGCGTACTCATCCAGAGCATGGAGCACAGCCCCAAAACCACCCGACAAGTAGACACCTGGCAACAGAAACTCTACCAACAAGTTATGGCACGCACCCGCTTCTCCCTCTACTCCCGCAGTATGATTACCATAGGCTTCGCCGCCGGCTACCTCGTAGCCTTCCTCTGGGGAGCCTTGCAACTCCACCAACACGCCATCACCTTTGGCGTCATGACCGCCTTCCTCCAACTCGTAAACCGCATCCAGCGCCCCACCGTCGACCTCACCAAGCAACTCCCCTCCCTCGTACACGCCTCCACCTCCGTAGATCGACTGGTAGAACTCGAAGACACCCCTCTGGAAGAACAAGGCACCCCCCGTATGCTAAACGGAACCGCCGGTATACGCCTCCACGACATCACCTACCGATATCCGGACGGCACACACGATGTTCTGCATCACCTCACCTACGACTTCCCCCCCGGAAGTCGCACCGCCATCGTAGGCGAAACCGGCACAGGCAAGAGCACCCTCATCCGCCTGCTTCTAGCCATTCTCCGCCCACAAAGCGGTGAAGTGCAACTCTACACCTCCCACGGCAACACCGAGAAAACCGCCGGCAGCACCGAGAAAGCCACCGCCCTCACCCGCTGCAACCTAGTCTACGTACCACAAGGCAACACCCTACTCAGCGGCACCATCCGCGACAACCTGAAGATGGGCAATGAACACGCCACCGACCAAGAAATGCGAGAAGCCCTCCACACCGCAGCCGCCGACTTTGTTCTGGATCTTCCCGAAGGACTAGACACCGAATGCGGCGAACGAGGCACCGGACTTAGCGAAGGTCAAGCACAACGCATCGCCATCGCCCGCGGACTCCTGCGCCCCGGAAGCATCCTCCTCCTGGACGAACTCACCTCATCCCTCGATGCCGACACCGAGCGCACCCTTCTGGAACGCCTCTGCACCACCCGTCACGGCAAGACCATGATCTTCATCACACACCGTGATATTATAAAGGAATATTGCAATCAAGAACTTAAATTAACACAAACTACAGCGTATGAAAAACCCGAATAAATCCGATAGTTTTCTCCAAACAAATGGATAATTGTGTTATATTTTGCTAAAATATTGTACTATTATTCGACAAATAAGGGGAATATCGGACAAAATACATAAGAAATGAGTAACTTTGTAAGTTGAACAGTGAGGAGAAAATAATTTCTCCGCGATAAAAGACATATAAATAGAAACAAAATGATAAGTAACAATGTAAAGCCGGCTGACGGAAAGCTCGGCATTATGGTAGTGGGCTTAGGTGCCGTTACCTCAACCTTTATGACCGGTGTTCTCATGGCCCGCAAGGGACTTGCAAAACCCGTAGGAAGTATGACCCAGTACGACAAGATTCGTGTGGGCAAAGGAGCAGAGAAGCGCTACCTCTCTTACTCAGAGATTGTACCAATGGCACAGCTGAACGATATAGTATTCGGAGCATGGGATGTATATCCTGCAAACGCCTTCCAGAGCGCTATGTACGCCGAGGTACTCAAGGAGAAAGATATCCTCCCTGTTAAGGACGAATTGGAGAAGATTGTCCCCATGAAAGCCGCTTTCGATAAAGATTTCGCTAAACGCCTCGACGGTTCCAACGTAAAAGAGTGCAAGAATCGTTGGGACATGGTAGAGCAACTCCGTGCCGACATCCGTAACTTCAAGAAAGAGAACGGTTGTAGCCGCGTAGTAGTAGCTTGGGCTGCATCTACCGAGATATATGTAGCTCCCAACATGGAGGTACACGACACACTCGAACACCTGGAAGCAGCCATGAAGGCCGATGACCGCAAGAACATTGCACCGTCCATGTGCTACGCATACGCAGCCCTCTCCGAAGGCGCTCCCTTCATCATGGGTGCCCCCAACACAACCGTCGACATCCCCGCTATGTGGGAGATGAGCGAGAAGCTCGGTCTGCCCATCGCCGGTAAGGACTTCAAGACCGGTCAGACACTCGTTAAGTCCGGCTTCGCACCTATCATCGGCACCCGTTGTCTGGGTCTTTCCGGTTGGTTCTCAACCAATATCCTCGGTAACCGCGACGGTTTGGTACTCG
>CAYOKO010000029.1:0-19473 GCA_964404555.1 uncultured Bacteroidaceae bacterium
TCATTATCCTGCACAATAACGCTGATATTGGCATACACGTTAGCCGTCTCGCCTCCTTGGGTGAGTTCATCTGCATCGATAGAACTATCGGAGCAAGACGAAATTGTTCCGACCCCCAGCAGCACCGCCGCCAGGAAGGTCATTCCTGTCATTCTTTTCATACCCATTTATACTTCTATTTTTAAGGTAGTTGTTAATATTTTAGTTAATTGTATTATTCTACCGAATTACTTGAATGAGATTCTGTTTCGCATCCTCATCACCCTTTTCCGCAGCCAAACGCCACAAGCGCACCGCCTCCTCCGTATGCCCCAAGTTATAATGACACACCGCACGAGGATTCAGCGAACGACTATCCGCCTCTATCGGCGCCAATATACCCAGCGCCTCCTCGAACGCACGACGATTCATAGCCTCACGCGCCCGCTGAATGATGCTCACCACCCCATCCGTCTTGTCCGTGTACCACACATTTATGTAGCACGCATCACGCAAACGAGGATACAACACATCCAACATAGACTGATATACCTTGCCACCGTTCAACCGCCGCAACGCCTCGTTACGCTGCGCCGCCGGCACAGAATCAATGATATGCACCACAGCATCCGCATAGTTCATACCCGACTCCACCACCAACTTACGCAACCCCTTCCAGTCGCTGCCCAGTCCACGGCACTCAAAAGCCTCTTCACCCAAATCCAATTCACGCATCAAATAATTGCGCAACGCCAAAGCACGCTGCTCCGACAATAAAGCATTCGTCTGCAAGTTACCCTCCGGCGACGCATACCCCACAATGGTGAAATGCGAAAACACCGCATCCGGATTCTCCCGAATGACCCGCACAGATGCCATAATGGTATCCAATGATGCCCGGTTGCCCAGATAGTCCGGCATAACCACCGAACTCGAACGAGGGAACCGAATGGACGTACCACGCTCCGTAGCAGGCGCATCGCCCACACGCACCACAAAAGAGAAACGCTTCTGAATATACTCCCGGAAGCGCACATCCTCCCTAGGCATAGACACCACCGGACGCACCGGATAGAAAAGCGTAGTATCCTGCACCACACAGCCCAGCGGCGTAGACTTGCCACAGCAGTCCAGCACCCCCCGAACAGACAGATGCACCCCCTCCGACATCCACGTCTCCATGGGAAACGTAAAAGTATAACGATGCACCTCGCCCGCCGGTAACAAAGAGTCGGGCACCATATCGGCACAGCCCAAGAGATAGTTCTGCCGCTCCACGCGAGCCCGCTGTCTGCCCACCAAGTAGAGCGTACCCACGCCCCGATGGTTGTACATATCGGCCACCTCGAAATCCAGTCGCACACGCTGCCCCGAACGAGCCGTCCCCTGCACCGCACACATAACGCACGGCACCCCGGAACGGTAGCTGTACTCCACCTCCCCCACCTGCACGGTAGGTAATGTGGTATCCGCCCCTGCCACCCACGGCAACAAAAGCATCAACAGCCACACGGTCAACCCTTTATAGCACCAACTCCTCATAGGTCACTTCAGTTTATACACCAGTTTTATCGCTGCACGTGTAGGAGTAAAGCGAACTCTATCCCACGTATCGCCCCCCCTGCCACAAGTAACGCAGTCGTATTTTCGGTAGTGCAAGTACACAGCCCCCAGTCCCAACTCCGCCTCCACATTGAAGCGTCCCGCCAGAATCCAGGAATAGCCCAGGCTCACGCCAGCCTTCACATCCCAACCCTCGTAACGAGAGTCCTTTTTAAAGCCGATAAAAGGAAGTTTTGTACGGTTGATATTAAATTCACCTCCTGCCACCTCCACACCCATAAAATAGCCGTTGAACAGTGAGCACCACCAGTATCGAGCCTCGCCCGAAGCCTCCCAATGGTCCAACTGCTTCTCGCCCAGGGTATGATATAGGTTGCGATGGGCAATGGCATAACCCAACTCGCCGGTCCATTTCGTCGCTAATCGTTTCTCAATAGAAAGGTTGGGCGTCCCTATGAACCACTCCGGTACATTCGTCTTAAACGCAAAATCATGGCATACACCCTGCTGCGTCCCCGTAAAGATAAATGCGAAGGTTAGTAATAAAAAAATCCTTTTCACAGCGCTTCTGCTATTAATCTCCAGTCAGAAAAAATTGCGTCTTGGAACTACATCTCCTACTCTCATTGAACTCCTCTCGTCTTCAACGCATTGCAAAATTACTACACACAATAAAAACGACCAAACGTTTCGGCAAAAAACTGCACTCGCATTCTGTTTTTTTTTTTTTTGTAAACAGAAATTAAGAATACAGGGCGAAGCACACATAATTATATAAGCAACACCATGGAAACATCCAAGGAAACATCCACAGATGCACCAACGTACACAACCCCACACAGTGGATGTGAACAGATACCTTGACACTGTAAACCAACGAATATGAACCACCAAACTCGAATAAAATGAACAATCCCGTACGTTTTTGCGCTTTTTTTATAAAAAAACGCCGCTAGATAAACATTTTTAGCTAACTTTGCGGAGATTATAAAGTTACTAAGTAAAAACAGTTCTATATAAGTATGAGTAAGCAAACTGAAAAGATTAAAGAACTCGTCGAACTGCGCGCCAAGGCACGCATCGGCGGAGGCGAAAAAGCCATTGAAAAGCAGCACGCAAAAGGCAAATATACCGCTCGCGAGCGCATAGCCATGCTGCTAGACGAAGGCAGTTTTGAAGAGATGGATATGTTTGTGGAGCACCGCTGCACCAACTTCGGCATGGAGAAGAAACACTTCCTCGGCGACGGCGTAGTAACCGGCTGCGGAACCATTAACGGACGACTCGTGTACGTATTCGCCCAAGACTTCACCGTATCGGCAGGCTCCTTGAGCGAAATGCTCGCCAGCAAAATCTGTAAGATCATGGACATCGCCATGAAAGTAGGAGCCCCCGTCATAGGACTCAACGACTCCGGAGGTGCCCGTCTACAGGAAGGTATCAACGCCCTCGCAGGCTACGCCGAAATCTTCCAGCGCAATATCATGGCATCCGGCGTGATTCCGCAAATCAGCGCCATCATGGGTCCGTGTGCCGGAGGTGCCGTTTATAGCCCCGCCCTCACCGACTTCACCTTGATGATGGAAAACACCTCTTATATGTTCCTCACCGGTCCTGCCGTAGTAAAGACCGTGCTCGGTGAAGATGTTACCCAGGAGCAGCTGGGAGGTGCCGGTGTACACGCCACCAAGTCCGGCGTAACCCACTTCACCGCCAAGACCGAGGAGGAGGCCATAGCCATGATTAAGCAACTCATAAGCTATATACCGCAGAACAATCTGCAAAAAACACCGTCCGTTCCTTGCTACGACCCCATCGACCGCAAGGAGGACTACCTCAACGAAATCATCCCCGATAACCCCAACCTCCCTTACGATATGTACGAGGTAATTGCCGGTATCGTGGACAATGGTGAGTTCTTTGAGGTACAACCCAACTTCGCCAAGAACCTCATCATAGGTTTCGCACGCTTCAACGGCGAGTCCGTAGGTATCGTAGCCAACCAGCCCAAGCAGATGGCAGGTGTACTCGATAGCAACGCCAGCCGTAAGGGCGCACGCTTTGTACGCTTCTGCGATGCCTTCAACATTCCTATCGTAACCCTCGTAGATGTACCGGGCTTCCTGCCGGGAACCGCTCAGGAGTACAACGCTGTGATTCTGCACGGAGCCAAGTTGCTCTACGCTTACGGAGAGTGTACCGTGCCCAAGGTTACGGTTACGTTGCGTAAGTCCTACGGTGGTTCACACATTGTGATGAGCTGTAAGCAACTCCGTGGTGACATGAACTACGCATGGCCAAGTGCCGAAATCGCTGTCATGGGAGCTGCGGGTGCTGCATCCGTTCTCTACGCTAAGGAGGCTAAGGCTCTCAAGACCGAAGGTAAGACCGAGGAGGCTGCTGCCTTTATCAAGGAGAAGGAGGAGGAGTACACCAAACTCTTTGCCAACCCGTACAATGCTGCCAAGTATGGCTACATAGACGATGTGATAGAGCCGCGCAACACCCGTTTCCGCGTTATCCGCGCTCTGGCACAGCTGGAGAACAAGAAGTTGCATAACCCTGCCAAGAAGCACGGTAACATTCCACTTTAAAAAGATACACACATGTTGATATTAACAGCAGATTGGGCTACCGTATTCGAAATAGCCGGCATGGGTATAGGCGTGGTATTCGTCATACTGGTATTGCTGGTGTTCGTTCTGCAGATTTTCTCTGCCGTAGCCGAAAAAACAACCAAGGCGGTGAAACACTCTGCCACTGCCGTTAAGACGGTGGTGAAGAAGCCGGTCAGCCCCGAGGAGGAGGAGGAGAGTGCAGCCGTTGCGGCAGCCGTGTTCCTCTATATATCCAACAGTCACGACCGTGATAGCGGTGTGCTCACCATAAAGCAACAGGAATCAAGCTATTGGCACGAGGAACTGAACGAGAGACTCTAACACACAGTAATATATAAATAAGGAATCAGAAAATTCAATATGAAGGAATTTAAATATAAAATAAACGGTAATGATTACACCTCTACCGTTGAGGAAACTGAGAACAACACCTTGAAAGTAACGGTTAACGGCAAGGTGTTCTCTGTGGAACTGCCGAGCGAGGCTGCTGCCTTCCGTCCGGTAATCAAGCCGGTGACTGCTCCGGTGGCTCCCAATGCTCCGGCTCCGCGTGTTATCCAGGCTGCGGGTCCTGCCGACGTGGTTTCTCCGCTGCCGGGTACTATCACCGATATTAAGGTGACCGTGGGACAGAAGGTGAAGCGTGGCGATGTTTTGGTTATCATGGAGGCTATGAAGATGGCAAACGATATTGTGGCCGAGAACGATGGTGTTATCAAGAGCATCGAGGTGAAGAAGGGCGACAATGTGAACCAGGGCGATGTGCTGGTGAGCATGGAGGCCGACGAGGTGGTGGCTGCTCCAAAGCAGGCAAAACCTGCCGATGCTACACCGAAACCTGCTCCTACACCGGGTGCCGCTACCGTAACGGCTCCGCTGCCGGGTACTATCTCTAAGATTAATGTCACCGTAGACCAGCGTGTTAAGGCGGGCGATGTGCTGCTCATCATGGAGGCTATGAAGATGGCAAACAACATTGTGGCCGATGGCGACGGAATTGTGAAAGCTATTAATGTGAAAGAGGGCGACCAGGTACAGAGTGGCGATGTCCTCGTTGAAATGGCATAACAGGGTATGAAACAGACATATAAATATCTCGGTATCCTGGCGGTGATGGCGCTTGTTGCCTCTCCGCTCATGGCGGCCGACTTCAGTATGGCGGATAAGCTGGAAAACTTCTTCTCCGAAATGGGTGTTGTTTCCTTCTTCGTGGGTGAGGGATGGAAGAATGCCGTGATGATTGCGGTGGGTTGTCTTCTGCTTTATCTGGCGATACAGAAGAAGTATGAGCCGTTGTTGCTGCTCCCCATAGCGTTTGGTATGATTCTTACCAACTTGCCGGGGGCGGGATTGTTTCACACGGAGATGTGGAACGATGAGTTCTTGAATCCGGAGAGTCCGTTCTACCACAGCTATCGCCATGTGATGGCGGAGGGTGGTTTGCTGGATATCCTCTACATAGGTGTTAAGGCGGGTGTGTACCCGTGTCTCATCTTCTTGGGTGTGGGTGCTATGACGGATTTCGGTCCGCTCATTGCCAATCCTAAGAGCCTCTTGCTGGGTGCTGCTGCACAGATTGGTATCTTTGCTACCTTCTTGGTGACGCAGATGGATTTCATGGGCTTCTCCCTGCAGGAGTCTGCGTCTATCGGTATCATTGGTGGTGCCGATGGTCCTACGGCTATCTTCCTTACTACCAAGTTGGCTCCTCAGTTGCTGGGTCCTATTGCGGTAGCGGCATACTCTTATATGGCGTTGGTGCCGGTAATTCAACCGCCCATCATGCGTGCATTGACAACTCCGGCGGAGCGTAGAATACGTATGCAGCAGTTGCGCACGGTGAACAAGAAGGAGAAGATTATTTTCCCTATCGTGGTGGCTATTATCGTATCACTCATCCTGCCGTCGGCTGCTACGCTGATAGGCTGCCTCATGCTGGGTAACCTCATGAAGGAGAGTGGTGTTGTGGAGCGTCTTAGCAAGACGGCTCAGAATGAGTTGAACAACATTGTGGTTATCTGTCTGGGTATCACGGTGGGTGCTACGGCTACGGCGGAGGCGTTCCTGAATTTCAAGACTATCAGTATCTTGATTGTGGGTATCATTGCGTTCTCTTGTGGTACTGCCGGTGGTGTGTTGTTGGCAAAGTTTATGAACTTGTTCCTTAAGAATAAGATTAATCCGTTGATAGGTTCTGCCGGTGTGAGTGCCGTTCCTATGGCGGCTCGTGTTAGCCAGGAGGAGGGTCACAAGGCGGATCCGCAGAACTTCTTGTTGATGCATGCTATGGGCCCGAATGTTGCGGGTGTTATCGGTTCGGCTGTGGCTGCCGGTATTTTGCTGAGCATACTTGGATAAAAAAATTAGATATCTTCGAGAAGTCCCACCTTATTATATATTATAGGGTGGGACTTTGTTTTTCTCTATTTTGTCTTTACGACTGTCGTGGGGGCTTGTTCGCGATTGCGCTTTTCCGTTTGCGCTACGACCTCTGCGGCGAGATTCATAAAGGCTCTTCCGGTGATGCTGTCGGGGTTGAGAACGACCGGTTCTCCCTCGTCACCGCTCTCGCAGATTGCTTGAACCAGTGGTATCTGACCCAATAACGGAACTTGCATCTCCTCTGCCAGGCGCTTCACGCCTTCTTTGCCAAACAGGTAATACTTGTTCTCGGGGAGTTCTGCGGGTGTAAACCATGACATATTCTCTACCAAACCCAGGATGGGTACATCTACCTTCTCATTGGTGTACATATTGATACCCTTGCGGGCATCTGCCAATGCTACCTGCTGCGGGGTGCTCACGATTACGGCTCCCGTAATGGCTAGTGTCTGTACCAGGGTGAGGTGGATGTCGCTCGTGCCCGGAGGGGTGTCGAGGATGAAGAAGTCCAAATCGCCCCAGTTGGCTTCGCTAATCAACTGTTTCAGTGCATTGCACGCCATACCGCCGCGCCACAGGGTGGCTTGGTCGGGGTTTACAAAGAATCCTATGGAGAGTAACTTTACGCCATACTTCTCTACCGGAACTATGTAATCGTGACCGTTTATCTCTTCGGCCACCGGACGGGCATCCTCTACGTGGAACATCTTGGGCATACTGGGACCGAAGATGTCGGTATCGAGCAGTCCTACCTTGTACCCCATTTGTGCCAGTGCTATGGCGAGGTTGGCGGTGACGGTAGATTTGCCTACTCCTCCCTTACCGGAGGATACGGCTATGATGTTCTTTACGCCGGGAAGCAGAGTTTCCTCTACCGCAGGACGTGCCGACTTTAGGGTCTTGGCATTCACCGTAACGTTCACCTCGGGAGATACATACGCATGGATGGAGGCTTCGGCAGCCTTCATCACCGAACGCATAAAGGGGTCGGTTGGTTTCTCAAAAATGATGGAAAAGGATACATTCATTCCGTCTATGCGGAGGTCGTCCTCGATCATCTCCGCCTCTACCAGGTTCTTTCCCGTTCCGGGGTACTTCACCTGTGTGAGTGCATCCATTATAAGTTTGGGATATAAAGTCATATATATATTATATAATGTATTATTATTTCGACGTATCCAACCCGCTGCGTTTGCTACGGTTGTAACTACGATAATCGTCCAATTCAATCTCCACGTCCGGTTCCCGGAGCGTACCTTCTTGCGGCAGGTGGAACTGCACATACTTTATGTTCAGTCCACGGTTGAGCCATTGTTGCTCGTAATACGTTTGTATGCCTAGGATTTTTGCCTCCTCGCTGTCCGGATGCTCTGCCAGAACACTGTGGTACAGGTCGTTGGAACGGAACTCCACTGCCAACTTGTTTTCCTCTATCATATAATTCGTATATGTAAAGAGGAAGTTGCTATCTGTCTTCAGGTGAATCAATCCATCGGGCACCAGGAAACGGCGATAGCGCTCCATGAAGTAGGTGGAGGTAAGTCGTTTCGTAACCTTCTTCATCTGCGGATCGCTGAATGTAAGCCAAATCTCACTCACTTCGCCCGCAGCAAAGAAGCGGTCTATAATCTCGATGTGTGTACGCAGGAACGCCACATTCTTCAGTCCCGTTTCCAGTGCCTCGGTAGCACCGCTCCACATACGTGCCCCTTTTATGTCCACTCCTATGAAGTTCTTCTCCGGATAGAGCTTTGCCAAGCCTACGGTGTACTCTCCGCGACCGCAGCCCAACTCCAGTACTATGGGATGATCGTTGTGAAAGAAATCGGCATTCCACCGTCCCTTCATCTCGAAAGGTATCTCCTCTGCTACCGAATAAGGATACTGAAACACATGTGGATACGTCTCCATATCCGCAAATTTAGATAGTTTGTTCTTTGACATAATGAATTATGCAAGGGAGCGTACCCTGGACAACGATGTTCATGGTGCGCTCCCTTCTCTTTGTTGTTATGAAATTTAAAACTCTTCTCACTCAATCACCACGCGCGTCCATCCATGCTTGTCCTCGATGGTGCCGTACTGTATGCCGCGCAGGGTTTCGTAAAGTTTCTTGCTGATAGGACCGGGTTCTGTGCCGTAGTCGTAGCGAACTCCCGTATCCAGATCGTCAATGTAGGAGATGGGAGAGATGACGGCTGCTGTACCGCAAGCACCTGCTTCCTCGAAGGTTCCCAGCTCTTCGGCGGGAATCTGGCGACGTTCTACCTTCAGTCCCAAGTCCTCTGCCAACTGCATCAAACTCTTGTTGGTGATGGAGGGCAGAATACTGGTGGAACGTGGAGTTACATAGGTGTTGTTCTTGATTCCGAAGAAGTTGGCTGCTCCACACTCGTCCATGTATTTCTTCTCCTTGGCGTCGAGATAGAACTCGCAAGCATATCCCTTCTCGTGTGCCAGAGCGTTGGCACGCATGGAAGCGGCATAGTTACCACCCACCTTGTATGTACCGGTGCCGAGCGGAGCTGCACGGTCGAAGTCGGGGATGATTACGTAAGGATTGGTAGAGAAACCACCCTTAAAGTAAGGACCTACCGGGGTAACGAAGATGAGGAACAGATATTCCGTTGCGGGGTGTACACCCACCTGTGCGGAGGTTCCTATGAGCAAGGGGCGTACATAGAGTGTAGCACCGCTCTCGTAGGGCGGAATGAAACGCTCGTTCAGGCGAACTACCTTCTCCACCATCTCGATAAATAACTCTGTAGAAATCTTCGGCATCAGGATACCGTCGCAGGTACTCTGCAAACGTGCAGCATTCTCATCCGGGCGGAAGATGCGTACCTTGCCATCCGGACAACGGTAAGCCTTCAGTCCTTCGAAAGCTTCCTGACCGTAGTGTAGTGAAGTGGCTGCCATGTGCAGAGGAATGGTCTCCTCCGAGCAGACTTCAATTTCTCCCCAAGCGCCGTTGCGGTAATAGCAGCGAACGTTGTAATCGGTTTTCATATAACCGAATGATAAACTTGACCAGTCAATCTCGTTCATTGTATTTCTTTTTTAAATTACATCACTTTCTATCCGCAAAGATACAAAATATTTCACACAGCAACGATATTTGTGCAATATAATTCTATTTTTTCGGAAAAAAAGTTAGTTTTCCTCGCTGTCATCGAGTATTTTCTTTACTTCGGTATCTACCCGATAGATTTTCTCGTGGCAAAGACGAAGGAGCTCACGGCACTCCTTTAGTTCCGCTACCAGTTGGTCCAGGTCGATGTCGCCGCTTTCTATCTTGCGAATAATCTCCTCGGCTCGCGCTTTCGCACCTTCGTATGTCATTTCTTTTTTTCCCATAATATCTATTTTATGATTCCTTCTTCTGTGTTTCCGTAACGGTGGCGTGGATGCTTCCGCCGTAAATATGTGTTTCCAGTGTATCACCGGGGTGAACGGCGGCGATGTCTCGAACCAATTTTCCACCACAGAGGGTGATGCTATACCCTCGTTTGAGCAACCGTTCCGGGTCCTCGCCTATGACCTTTTGTTCCAACAAGTCTAAACAGTGCTGTTCATCGCGTAAGCGTTGCGTTACGGCAACTCCTACCCGCTGCCACAATCGATCCAGTCGCTGCTCTTGTATACGCTTGTGTTCCACAAATATAAGTGGGAGATTCCGCACCATCTGTTGCAAACTTTTGCGTTCCCTATCCACACACAATTGTACACTCTCCACCAACCGCTGCTGCAATTCCGCCAACTCCCTTTCGGTACTCATCACCTGTGCTATCAGGAATTCTGCTGCCGCTGTAGGTGTCTTTACACGTGTATGCGCCACCATATCTATAACCGTATCATCTCGCTCATGACCTATACCGGTGATAACGGGCAACGGGAACTGCGCTACATAGGCAGCCAGCAGGTATGTTTCGAAACCAGCCAAATCGCCGGTAGCTCCACCGCCACGAATGATTACCACCACATCCCACAACTCTTGTTCTGCAGCTATACACTCCAGTGCGTGAATCACGGAATCTTCTATCCCCTCCCCTTGCATCAATGCAGGAAAAAGCTTGGTTGTGAAGGAATAACCCATGGGATTGTTGCGCAACTGGTCGCAAAAGTCACCGTATCCCGCAGCCGTAGGCGATGATATAATTGCCACCCGCTTGGGCAACACCGGCATTTCGAGTTCTTTGTTGAGGGTAAGCACTCCCTCTTCTTCCAATTTCCGTATAATCTCCCGTCTGCGCTGTTGCATATCGCCTAGTGTATAAACGGGGTCTATATCCATCACTTTGAGGGAGTAACCATACTGTTCATGAAACTGCACCGCCACTTGCACCATTACCTTAATGCCGGAGGTGAATCGTTGTCCCGTCTCCGTTTCGAAGCAGTTGCGAAGTTCCGGAAACACATCACGCCAGATGACGCCACGTGCTCTCGCCAACAGCGTGTTGCCGCTATCGTTCTTCTGCACAAACTCAAGGTAGCAGTGCCCATTGGCGGCCGGTCGCACATCGCTCGTTTCCGCCTGTATCCAGTACACTCCACCCAGAGCACGATCCAGTACCAGTCGCACCCGGTAGTTCAGTTCATATAGTGTCATCGCTTCCATAGAGCGGGATTTTTATAGCTAAGAAGTACTCTAAAGACTTATTCCAGCACTACCGAAGAGGAACCTATCATACTGCCATCGGCAAAGATGTACACGTGATATGTGCCGGCTGAAAGGAATTCCGTAACATCCCAATATACCGTAACGGACTGCTCCTCACCCGTGTACTCTATCATCTTCTTGATGGAATATTCCAGCGTCTTGTTCTCGTAGCTGAAGGTACCACCGTTGGTCAGCGTCTCATTGTTCGGCTTTGTGATGCGTACATATATCGTCTTATTACCCGTCTGCGCCGTGATGTTCTTGGTAATCGTGAAGTTTACCACCATCTTCACCACATCTTTTATCTTCTTGGCAGCCTTACCCTTCTTGTTGCGAGCCTGCAAGGAGATGCCTGTTGCATCCAACTGCGCAGCTATCGCTACCTTCTCGGAAAGCGACTGCTTCTCCGTACTCAAGTTGGAAATCTGCTGCGTCGCCTGGTCGTACTGCTGCTTCACCTCACGATTCTCCTTCTCCAAGGCTTGGTTCAAGCGATTCAAAGAATCTATCTGGAGAATGTAACCGCGCATCACCTCACGCACCTGCTTCAGCTCCTTCTTGAGGCGTGCTATCTCTGCCGCGTCGCTACTCTTAACACGCTTCAATTCCGCCAAGAGGTCTTGCGTACGCTGCTGCTCCTGTTCCAACTGCTTCACGATGGAGTCGTTTGCTATCTGCTTCTTTAACTCATTGTACTGGTTGGCAAAGTTGGCATACTCATCCTCCATCTCCAGCTTATCCATCTCCGCCAACTGCTTCATCTCCTCGTTCTCCACCTTCTGAGCCTCGAGATTCTTATAGAGATAAGCCATACCTCCGCACAGCAAAACAACCACTATGCACGCTGCCACCATGACAGCAATTATCTTTTTATTGTACGTCATATTAATATTTCGTTTTTAGGGTTTATCCAATTCCACCTGCAAAGTAACATCTTTCTTGGCGAATAAACAACCTTTTAACTTTTTTTCTTTACCCTAAAATGCAATTGTTCGCACTTTTTCCGTAAGTTTGCAGCTCAAATAAAACAGTACAGTTATATGATTTTTACTCTAAGAAAAAGAATTATTGCAAGTTTATTCCTTCTCGTGGGCATTGTAGCCCCTCACCTCCAAGCACAAAAATACACCACATTCACCCCCGGAGAGGAGTGGCTCGATAACAACAATACACACATTAACGCTCACGGTGGCAATCTGTTAAAGTATAAAGGTACCTACTACTGGTACGGCGAAAACCGACCGGTACGTGGCTTCACCACCGAAGCGGGCGTAGAGGTGTTCTCCTCCAAGGATCTCATGAACTGGACCGACCGTGGCGTGGCACTCGCCGTGAGCCATACCAAGGGCGATGCCATAGAGAAAGGATGTATCATGGAACGTCCCAAAGTGGTGTACAACAAGAAGACCAAGAAGTTTGTCATGCTCTTCCACTTGGAATTAAAACACCGAGGATATGAAGCGGCACGTGTGGGCTTTGCGGTGAGCGATACACCTACCGGTCCCTTTACCTATATCCGCTCCCTACGCCCCAACGCCGGTATATGGCCTGCCAACTTTACGAGTGACGATGTGTCACAAGCCCTTGCTCTAAAAGAGGAAGACACCCCCGACTGGTGGACCCCGGAGTGGCGCAAGGCGGTAGAAAAGGGACTCTATACCAAACGTGATTTCGAAGGCGGACAGATGAGCCGCGACATGACGGTATATATCGACGAGGATGGCAAAGCCTACCACATAACCTCCTCCGAGGAGAACCTCACTCTCATGCTCCACGAACTCACCGATGACTATCTGGGATACACCGGCAAATACATTCGCATAGCCGCCGGCGGACAAAACGAAGCTCCCACCCTGCTCCATCGCAACGGCAAATACTGGCTTATCTGTAGCGGATGTACCGGTTGGGCACCCAACGAGGCACGTATGTTTACCGCCACATCCCTTTGGGGACCCTGGGAGCAAGTGGCATCGCCCTTTACGGGAAAAGGAGCCAAAAAGAGCTTCGGCACCCAAGGTACCTATATATATAAAGAGGAGAAAACCGACACATACATCTATATGGCAGACGTATGGAACCCCGAACACCTCGCCTACTCCCGTCACGTATGGTTGCCCATGGAATTTGCCCAAGACGGCACTCCCATCATCCGTTGGGTCAAGGAATGGACACTTCCTGGAAAGAATAACAAAAATTAGTGCTACAGATTTTCGGTTTTTCGTATCTTTGCAGTCGTAAACGGCGAACTACGTGTTCGCACATATACAGAGAATCATGATAGAAGAAACAAAACATATTGAGATAAGTGACTACGATTACCCATTGCCCGATGATCGAATAGCCAAATATCCGCTGCCGGGACGCGACGGTTCCAAGCTTTTGGTATATCGTGGCGGAAAGGTTTCGGAGTCGCACTTCACCTCACTGCCCGACTATCTGCCGGAGCATACGTTGATGATATTCAACAATACCAAGGTGATACAAGCTCGCCTACATTTCCGCAAGGAGACGGGCGCACTTATAGAGGTGTTCTGCTTGGAGCCTTATGCACCCAATGACTATGCGGTGATGTTCACCCAGACCGAGCGCTGCACATGGGTCTGCTTGGTGGGCAACCTCAAGAAGTGGAAAGAGGGAAAACTCTCTCGCACCATTCAGGTGGGCAACAAGTCGCTAACCCTCACAGCCGAAAGAGGCGAAAACCATGCCACCGGTTTCTTGGTGACGTTTGAATGGAACGACCCCACCATTACCTTTGCCGAGGTGCTCGATGCCATTGGCGAACTCCCCATTCCGCCCTATTTGAATCGCGAAACCGAGGAGAGCGACAAGGAAACCTACCAAACCGTCTACTCCAAGATAAAGGGAAGCGTGGCTGCCCCCACTGCAGGACTGCACTTCACGGAACGTGTTCTGTCGGCAATAGATGCCAAGGGGATAGAACGTGAAGAGGTAACACTGCATGTAGGTGCCGGCACCTTCAAACCAGTAAAGAGCAAGGAGATAGCGGGACATGAAATGCATACGGAGTATATCTGCGTGCCTAAGCGCATCATAGAGAAGTTGATAGCTTACGGCGGTGCTTGTACGGCAGTAGGAACCACTAGTGTACGTACGCTGGAGAGTCTATATTATATAGGTGTCCTCCTGCACGAACATCCCGATGCGGCAGAGCACGACCTGTCGGTTCCGCAATGGATTCCCTATGAGTACGAGGGAAATATGTCTACGGTAGAAGCTCTGCAAGAGATACTCAACTACCTGGAGCGCAACGGCTTGAACGCCTTGCACACAGGAACGCAGATTATCATTGCTCCGGGCTATACCTATCACATAGTGAAGCGCATGGTTACCAACTTCCATCAGCCCAAGAGCACACTGCTGCTGCTGGTATCGGCTTTTGTGAAGGGCGACTGGAGAAAGATATACGATTATGCATTGGGGCACGATTTCCGATTCTTGAGTTACGGAGACTCCTCTCTGCTTATCCCTTAAAAAACAAAGAGTATGACACAAGACAATAACCAGGAGATGTTCCCCATTGTAGACGAGGAGGGACACATCATAGATGCCGCCACACGCGGTGAGTGCCATGGGGGCAGCATGAAATTGCATCCGGTGGTGCATCTGCACGTTTTCAACTCTCGTGGCGAACTCTATCTACAGAAGCGTCCGCAGTGGAAGGATATACAGCCGGGTAAATGGGATACGGCTGTAGGCGGACACGTGGCACTGGGCGAGAGCATAGAGATGGCCCTCCGTAGGGAGGTGCAGGAGGAGTTGGGCATCACGGAGTATGAACCGGAACTGTTGATGCACTATGTGTTTGAATCGGATCGTGAACGGGAACTGGTATTTGCCTACCGTACGGTGTACGATGGAAATATACATCCCAGCGACGAACTCGACGGGGGTAAATTTCATACCATAGCGGAGATTCGTTCCATGATGTATCGCGGGGTATTAACGCCCAATTTTGAACAGGAATTTAAACGACTAAATTTTTAATAGCAATGAAAATAGGAGATACCGTTCGCTTTCTAAGCGAAGTGGGTGGCGGCAAAGTTGCCGGCTTTCAAGGAAAAGACATCGTGTTGGTTGAGGATGAGGATGGTTTCCAAATTCCCATGAACATCCGTGAAGTGGTAGCGGTGGAAACCAATGATTACAATATAGCAAAAGTAGATACACTGGGCCTCAACAAAGGTAATAAGCCTAAGGCAAAACCGGTGGTCGAGGAGGAGGAAGACGATTTCGACGACCGTCCCATCACCTTCCGTGCACAACCGGAGGAGCGCAAAAACGGCGATAAACTAAACCTCTTTCTGGCATTTGTTCCGGTAGATATGAAGAGTAGCAATCCTACGTTCGAAACGTATCTTGTAAACGATTGCAACTACTACATCACCTTTAGCTACATGAGTGCCGAAGGTTCCAACTGGCGTGTACGTTTCCAGGGTACGGTGGAACCTAATAGCAAACTCTTTCTGGAGGAGTTCGACCGCAGTCGACTCAACGAGTTGGAGCACGTAGCCATCCAGGCATTCGGTTATAAACAAGAGAAGACATTTCTGTTGAAACCGGCGGTAAATGTACAATTACGCATAGATTCCGTGAAATTCTACAAGTTGCATACTTTCACGGATTCCGATTTCTTTGAAGAGCCATCACTCATCTACGACATCGTAAAGGAGGATGTACCCTCCAAGCAGGTTTTTATCAACGCCGATGATATAAAAGAAGCACTCTTGCAAAAGAAGTCTGCTGATCGTCCCCACACTCAACCGGCTCGCAAAGCACAGAAGGAGAGTGACGTCGTAGAGGTAGATTTGCACATCCACGAACTATTGGATTCCACCGCCGGACTTTCAAACGGTGATATGTTGAATCTTCAGTTGAAAACTTTCCATGAAACCATGGCGCAGTATCTAAAGAAGAAGGGGCAAAAGATTGTCTTCATCCATGGAAAGGGTGAGGGTGTTCTTCGCAATGCCATCATCAAAGAACTAAAGTCCAAGTACAAAACCTGCACCTATCAAGATGCTTCATTCCTGGAATACGGTTTCGGTGCAACTATGGTTACCATACATTAGTTCATATTGACATCCACGAAACGTTTCCATCCACGTAAACACCCACAATGTTTCATGGATGGAAACGTGGATGACAACCGTGAATGCTAACGGATAAACGAAAAATTCCCCTTTTCAACTTTTATCAACCTGCTTTTTTAAAGTTTTCAACGCAATTCTTGAATAATTAAAGGAAAAAACGAACGTATCCCACATATTATTTCTACTTTTGCACACGGAAAGGAACTTTCATGAAGAAGACGATAAACATAGCAACCCTCCTCCTCCTCCTCACCGCCCCCGCAATGGCACAAAAAGGAGATAATGATTACATCACGGAGAAGGATTATCAACAACTCCCCTCCATGCCCGTTTATGTGCAAATGGGACACGCCATAGACAAGGGGGGAGATACCATTCGTATGATTGTTCTCCCCACAGTATATGTGTATCCACCACTCAAGTTCAAAAACCCCAAGCAAATGCAAAAGTACAACCGACTTGTCTACAACGTCAAGAAAGTACTACCCATAGCTAAGGAAGCCAACCAAGTGATGCAGGAGACCTACGAATACCTACAAACACTCCCCGACAAACGCTCTAAAGATGCCCACATACAACAAGTGGAAAAAGGCGTAAAGAAACAGTACACCCCCATTATGAAACAACTTACCTTTTCACAAGGCAAGCTGCTCATAAAACTTATCCACCGTGAGTGTCACCAAAACAGTTATGAACTGGTGCGCGCTTTCATAGGTCCACTCAAAGCCACCTTCTATCAAACCTTCGCTAAGTTCTTCGGCGCCAGCTTGAAAAAGGAATACGACCCGGAAAACGATGACCGCATGATAGAACGCGTAGCGTGCATGGTGGAAAATGGACAATTATAAAGTTATAAACAGAGTTATTTCAACTTTATCAACTCCGCAAATTTCCATATAAGGATTCCTCCCGTCACAGAAACATTCAGCGAATGTTTGGTGCCAAACTGAGGAATCTCTATGCACCCGTCGCACATATCAACCACCTGCTGCTGCACCCCCTTCACCTCGTTGCCCAGCACTATGGCATAGCGTTTTGAAGCATCCAACTGCAAGTTCTGGAGCATTATGCTCCCTTCCACCTGCTCCACAGCAAACACCGTATATCCTGCCTCCTTTAACTTATCAACAGCCTCACGTGTATCCTTATAGTACGTCCAGTTTACAGAATCCTCAGCTCCCAGTGCAGTCTTGTGAATCTCCACATTCGGCGGCGTAGCTGTTATGCCACACAAGCAGATACGCTCCACACGGAAAGCATCTGCCGAACGAAACACCGAACCCACATTATACAAGCTACGTACCTCGTCCAGCACCACCACCAGCGGCAACTTATCGGACACCTTAAACTCCTCCACCGACATACGGTTCATATCCAAAACACTCAGTTTCCTCATACCTATTATATATTTCAATTCCGCCACAAATTTACGAAAAAAACATCATCCGTTCAAAACCCGTTGAAAAGATGTTCAAAACAAGTAGAAAAAAAAATCATAAAAAGACAAGTTATTTTTTGGCTATCTCGGAAACTTACCGTTATATACAAACAAATGACATGAGCAAAGAAAGTTATGAATAGTTATTTTCAAAGTTTACACCGGGTTTTTAACCGATAAAACCATGTATATTCCATAAAAAGTTATTAACTTTGTGCCGTGGGAGCAATGTTTATAAAAACAGCCATCCTGCAAAAAGCATCTTACAGTCAGGAGAATAAACGGTTCATAGCCATGTGGATAAAAAGTTCATAACCAAACCCCTGTATTTAATAACTTAAAAAGCAAGAAAACAGGGATTTTTTTATCACCATTATCAACAAGCTATTATCATCATCATTCTTCTTTCTTAGGTTTAAAAAAAGAATAGATAATAATTATAATATGAACAAGAATTGGGTTGAAAAGGGATATGTAGACGAAGCCATTCCCGAAGGCACAGACCTTAAAAGTGCCATCCGCGCACTGTGTGCCGAAAAGAACGCCATGATTATGGCACACTACTACACCATAGGTGAGATACAGGATATAGCCGACTTTGTTGGCGACAGTCTGGCACTGGCACAGAAGGCAGCCAAGACAGAGGCAGACATCATTGTGATGTGTGGTGTTCATTTCATGGGTGAAACCTGCAAGATACTTTGTCCTAACAAGAAGGTCATCATTCCCGACATGAAGGCTACCTGTTCCTTGGCGGAGAGTTGTCCGGCGGATAAGTTTGCGGAGTTTGTGAAGGCGCATCCGGGTTACAAGGTGCTTTCTTATGTAAACACCACGGCTGCCACCAAGGCGGTAACAGATGTTGTGGTGACCTCCGGCAATGCACGTCAGATAGTGGAGAGTTTCCCGAAGGATGAAAAAATCATCTTTGGTCCCGATAATAACTTGGGTAATTATATAAACAGTGTAACGGGTCGCAATATGTTGCTTTGGGATGGTGCGTGCCATGTACACGAACGTTTCTCGGTAGAGAAAATTTTAGCATTGAAGGCGCAGTACCCCGGAGCCAAAATCTTGGCTCACCCCGAATGTAAGCGTCCTGTGCTTCTCACTGCCGACATGGTTGGTTCTACGGCTGCCCTGTTGAATTATGCCATAAAGAGTGATGAGAATACCTTCATCGTAGCCACGGAGAGTGGTATCTTGCACGAGATGCAGAAGAAAGCTCCCGGCAAGACTTTCATCCCCGTCCCGCCGGAGGATAGCACCTGTGCTTGCAACGAGTGCAACTATATGCGTCTAAATACTCTGGAGAAACTCTACAATGCTCTCAAGTATGAGTGGCCGGTAGTAGAAGTTGATGAAAACATAGCTCGTGAGGCGGTAAAACCTATCAAGCGTATGTTGGAAATCTCCGAGAAACTGGGATTATAATAATATATATAAGGAGAAAAAACACATCCCCACAAGGCATTGATGCCATGGTGGGGATGTGTTTTTTTTATTCTAGTAATTAATCCTTTAGGCATCCAATAGGAACCACCATCACCCCATCATCTCTTCTATAATCATATGTACCGGAAGCCGTTAGTACCATTAAAAAAGGAATGAATTCAGCTTCACTTTTTTAAAATAATCATTCAGAAATCATCTTGGTTCTCGTATTTTTGTACAGTAAGACTTGCAACTTGCAAAAACTTATTGTATATTTGCAGGCAT
>CAYOKO010000030.1:0-19316 GCA_964404555.1 uncultured Bacteroidaceae bacterium
ATCCTGAAGGAAACTTTTTTGGTTTCTATAGATATGTCCACATTCCCACCTTTTTTATCTCCTTTTCCTTGCGAGGAAGGAAAAAAAGTTGTTCCTTTGTACTCTGTAATAACAACAAGAAAAGAATGAGCTATAATTATTACCAACAAGAACCGCAGGAGGAGAAAACCATCCTCTATATCCACGGCTTCGCATCCTCCGGCAACTCCGGAACCGTTGTGATGCTCCGAAACGTGTTGTATGAGAAGAATATTAAGGTGGTAGCACCGGATGTCTCTATGCAGCCTAAAACAGCCATAGAACAGCTAAAAAACTTGGTAGCCAATCTACAGCCCGACTTGATTATCGGAACCTCTATGGGCGCATTCTACGCCGAACTGTTGCACGGCGTTCCACGCATCCTGGTGAACCCATCCTTCCATATGTCCAAGACACTCGTCTTTAAGAATATGCTGGGCAACCAGAAATTCTTGAATAAGCGTGAGGACGGTGCAGAAAGCTTCAAGGTAGATAAGCAAACCGTAGCAGAATATAAAGAGGTGGAAAAGGAACTCTTTTCCGACCTATCCGCAGAAGAAAAGGAACGTGTCTATGGACTCTTCGGTATAAACGATAAATTCGTGAACTATCGCGACGAATTCACCAAACACTACGGCAAGGAACACTTCATCCTCTTTGAGGGTGAACACCAACTGAACGATAAAGTATTGAAGAAAACCGTACTTCCACTCGTATCCAAATTGTTGAATATCTAACCCGGAAGTGTGACCCCCGTGGGATTCTAACCCACGACCTTCAGAACCGGAATCTGACGCTCTATACAGCTAAGCTAGGGGGCCTTGATGCTTTTGAGTTGCAAAAGTAAGCATTTTTTTGCGGACTACAAAGTAAAAAGCGAGGTTTTTCTCATTGATGTGAGAAGAACCTCGCTTTTTTTGATGTTCTATATTCTACCGTTATTTCTTCTTTCCGGCTTTCTTCGCATCCGGAATGGAAATGATGGTGAAGCTGTATGCCGGCATATTGTATGTGAATTCCGGAGCTATCTCCACCGTAGACTCCTGCGGTGTGCTGTCGGTAGCATCCGGTTTGCCGGTTAATACCAGTGCCTTCGCTGTGGAGGTACCGGTTATCAGTTGGTCGGCAGAAACCGTGGTGCTTACGGCATACGGCATCATGTTGACCAACTTAAGATAGGTTACCCCCTTCTTGCTGTCGCGTACCGTAGAAACCGCCATACGCTCACGAACCCCCTGTTTGCTCTCGTTTACGGTCAACTTCGTATCAATGTACTCGTTGCCACTGTAGAGAGAGTGCATCTGCTGCGTGTAGTATCCCACCATGGGACGTGCAGAGGTGTTGTTGAAGTATATCATATCCGGATTCCAGTTGGTGTGCTTCTCCTTGGCAAAGAGCGGTGCGTAGGAGGACATAGACACAACATCGCCGTTGCGTTCCATATTACAAATGTGCAATGCCTCTGCCAAAGCCGTCTCTATGTTGTTGGGGCGACCCGGAAGGTGAGCTGCGTATTCACCCACGTACACCTTGGGACCCTTGCGGTCGTACTGGTCGTAGTAATCCTGGTTGTAGATAAACCAACCCGGCGTTTGGTAGTAGTGCTCGTCCACCATGTCTATATGGTTCTCGGTGGCAATCTTCCAACCCTGTTCGTAGTCGCTACCCTCGCACCACGGACCTACGGTACCACACACGGTAATCTCCGGATACTTCTCCTTGACGGCCTTTACAATCATGAGATAACGCTCCTCGAACGTCTTGGAGATAAGATCCTCGTTACCGATACCCAGATATTTCAAGTTGAAAGGTTTGGGATGTCCCGCCTCTGCACGCATCTTAGCCCACTTGGACGTCTTGGCATCACCGTTGGCCCACTCTATGAGGTTGAGAATCTCCTCGATGTATGCCGGCATCTCCTCCATGGGGATACCACCCTGCTGACCGTGACCACCGTGTGATGAGTTCTGGCACGGTACTCCGGCAGCCAATACCGGTAGAGGTTCGGCACCTATATCCTCGCAGAACTGGAAGTATTCATAGAAGCCCAGTCCGCGTGTCTGGTGGTAGTGCCAGATGTTGAATGCCGGCTTACGTGCCTCGAGCGGACCTACACTCTCGTTCCAGTGATAAATGTTCTCTATGCCGTTGCCGTGGGTAGCGCAACCACCCGGGAAGCGGATGAACTTGGGCTTGAGGTCGACCAACAGTTGAGCCAGGTCGGCACGCAAACCGTTCTTGCGTCCCTTGAAGGTCTTTTGCGGGAAGAGGGATATCATATCCAGTGCCAAGCTACCGCTTTCTTGTGGGGTGATAACGAGTTGTGCGTTGGCAGCATCCTCGCTTGCCGTGAGGGTCGCAGACAATTTCTTCCATGCCGATGCACTGCCGATGGAGAGCGATGCTGTGCCAATCACCTTACCGTCGCTCTGCAGTTGGACGGTACACTTACCGCCTTTACCCTTGAGCGTTTTTGCAAAGAGTGAGAAATCGTATTTCTCCCCCTTCTTTACGGCGATACCGTCGAAACCTTCGTTGATGAGCGAAGCCGAAGGAGTGGTGATATCCAATACCACGTAGTGTGCATTGTTCTCGTGAATCGGGGCGTCCGTCTCCACACGCATGGTCATGCCATCGCCCTTGATGCTCCAAGAGGTAAGAGCGTTCCAGCCGCCGTTGTCGTTCTTGTTGTACTCAAAGTCGCGGTTCTGTACCAGCTCCGCATAGAGTCCACCGTCGGCTGCGTAGCTGATATCCTCGAAGAAGATGCCTATGAGTTTGTCGCTTATCTCCTTTTTATCATTAGCCGTAACGGTTACCTTTGCCTCGAGCGGTTTCAGTCCGGCAAAGCGTGTGGCATCGTCTTTGGCTTTCTCGTCGTACAGTGCATTCTTGGCTTGTGCCGTAGCTACCGCCATCTCCAGATATTCGGCAACGGAGTAGGGGACTTTTATGACCTGTCCTTTGCCCACTTCGCCGTTGATGTTGAGGTCTAGCGTAGCATCTTTGTAGGTCGATGCATCTACCTCCACCGGATTGGAGAAGTGATAGAAATCGGTAGATACCGTGCGGTAGTGCTTGCCGTCGGATTGGAAGTACACGGTGTATTCTCCGCGCTTCTCGTCTACTTGCAGCACCGGATCTATGCAGCTGCTTACTCCCTGCATATAGGGATAGTCCTGCGGAATCCAGTGTACCAAGTCCTTGGATTCGGCTACTGCAAACTGGTTGATGTTGGTGTTCACCTGCCAAACCGACCGCCACGTTCCGTCGCTCAAGCGCACGGTGTAGGGATGAAACATACGCTTCTGTCCGCCCCATACACCAAAGTCACTGCTGACGAAGGTGTGCTTCGGTCCGATGGCTTTCCAACGGGTTTGGTCGGCACTCCAGGCGATGTTCAGTCCGCCCTGACCGTTGTTGCCCGTGTGGTACGGATAGACATAGACCGAGTCGGGAACTCCCGCTTGTGCCGGGAGGGCGAGCAGCGCACATCCCAGTGCCATTGCCCATTCTCTATAGTTCTTTCTGTTCATTGTATTAGGTTATTTTGATTGTTAATTCTTAGGTTGCTTTATGACGATGCGGTTTACCACGCCGTTGGCGGTAGAGAGTTTCAGTGCCATACTGCGTTCAGCACCGGTAGCGTTGTAACCCATCACGAAGTACACCTTATAGGTACCGGCACCGTTGCTTATGGAACTCTGTGCCTCGCCATCCTTGGTGAGGCGGAGCTGCAGTGCATTTACATCACTGGTTTCCAGTGTCCATTGGTTGTCGTAGATGGTAAAGCTCAAACTATCCGTCTGCTGTGTTCCCTTGGTGGCACTTACGTTGAGGGTGTAGACATCGTCCTGCGTATAGCCGTACGCCATACTAAAGGAGGATATATTCAAGTAAGGAACCTGATAGGTACGGCTGGCACCCTGTCCTTCGCCCGATTCGTCGCTGACGGTGGCTTGGAACATACGGGTCAGTCCGGAGTTGTTGGGGGTGAATGATAGCGTCCATGCTGCGGTGCTGTTCTCTGTTACGTAGTTGGAGATAGACATCCACGCCGGGTTATAAACCTGTTGTGTGGAGGCGGTATCCGTCTCCGTATATAGAGTACCGCTCATGGTGCATTTGCTGTCGCCTAGTACTATCAAGGTGTCCTTGGTCTGGTCGGCATAGAGCAATTGGGAACGTGTACTTGTTTGTGTATCGGAGAAGATTACAAAGTGATACGTAGCCTCGTCGTCGCTCAAACAGGATGCTAAAAGTCCTGCCATACCGAGCATCAGAAATTCTTTTTTCAGTTTCATAATGGATATAAAATAGGATTGTTTGTTAATACTACATTATTAATACCACTCCACATTGCTTCCGTAGCTACTCTGCTTCTTCCAGCGCAGCACATCGGCCAGGGCAGATGCGTTGGCAGAGAAGGTGAAGTTGAAGGAGGTGTACGGACTGATAACCATGCTACAACTCATGGAGAAGCAGTGCAGGTCTCGTGAGAGAGATGCGGTGGTCATGGATATCTTCTTGTCCTCGAAGTCGTAACCGGAACTGAAGTTGATGTTCCAACCTTCGCTCAGGCGGATGTTTCCGGAGAAGTTGAGGGTCTGCGTGTAGGAGTAGGGATAGCGCATGGACTTTGTGTTGAACTTGCCCGAGGTGTTCTCACGCATGGTGATACCGTAGGAAACGGACAGTGACCAGGGGAGTGAGAAACTCATATAACCGTCTTTGTCGACGCTGCCTTCCTTCTTCTCGGCGGTGTTCTTGCTGTCCTTGAGTGCGGGATCGAGGTTGCTGTCGGTCATGTCGTCCTCGTCGTCAAAGTCTTCGTTGTTGTCGCTATCTTTCTTGTCGTCTTTCTTATCCTTCTTGCCAAACCATTTCTTGAAGGTCTGGTTGTTGAAGGTATAGGAGATGTTTTGTGAGGTTCCTTGGAAACGACCGAAGCGTCCGTAGCTCCACTCCGTGCGGTTGCCTACGTAGGGGCTGCCGTTCTCGTCCAGCTCGTATGCATAGGTGGCGAAGACGGCCGACATACTAAAGGTGTAGCTCTTGCTGAACTTGATACGTAGGCGGGTGGAGAGGTCGCTCCATGGACGGGTTTCGGCTGCCATGTTGTAGGAGAGGCTGGCGCCCAGTTCATCCAGTAGGCTTATCTTCTTGTATCCCGTGCTGTCCTTTTCGCTGCGCAGTTTCATCTCCACATTGTTGGATACGTCCATGGAGATGGAACCTGTCTTGCCGCGGGAGGGTACGCCGTAGAGACCGCCCGAGTAGGGGGAGTAGGTTACGGTGGATACATTGCCGTTGGCATCGGTCTTGACGTAGCTCTTCCAGTATCCGTAGCTGGAGGCTCCGAAGTTTGGTGCATAACTGAAGCTTACGGAGGGGGTTACTACGTGGCGGATGGCTTGTATCTTGTCGCCGAAGAGTTTGCGCCAGGGTACGTAGAAACCGTACAACTTGGTGTTCATGGATACCGACATATTCCACTTATATAGGTTGTAGAAACCGTTGATGGTATCCAGAATTTCCTTCTGACGGACGTTATCCCATGAACGCTCTACCTTCTGTGCGTACATATAATCGTTGAAGTTGAACGATGGGGTTATGTTGATGTACTTTAATACGGAGAAGGATGCACTCACCGGAATGCTGTGCTGCATACCGTTGCGCCAATCGTTTACCAGACTGGAGCTCATAATGTTGTATTCCTTACCGCTATAGCTGTTGCTGAAGGCACCCGTATAGCTCATGGCTATCTTCTCGTACCACTTCTCGGTTCCTCTCAACTTCTTACGCTTGAACGGGTAGAAGCGAGCCAGGCTGATGTTGAGGGTTGGGAAGGTTACGGCTATGGTGGTATCGCGCATATTCTGTGACAGGTTGAAGTTGGTGGAGAGGGTTAGTCCCAAATCCGAGAAACTCTTGCTGTAACTTACGGAGGAGGTACGGGTACTTTGCGTAAGCGTCTGGGCGTTGTACAAACTGTTCAGGTTGTTTTGCTCGTAACTCTCGGAGGCAAAGTTGACACTTGCCGACAGACTGGTACCGGGATTTGCCTTGGAGTCCTGGCGGTGTGTCCACTGTATCTTGAAACTCTTGGTCACGCTGTAGTCCGGCATATTCTCATCGCCCGTTTTGGTGTTTTGGTAACTGAAGTAGAAGCTACCGGAGTACTTATATCGCTTGTTGTAAACACTCTGTGCACTCAGTCCCCATGAACCTTTGGTGTAGATTTCGCCTAACAATTTCAAGTCTACATAGTCGTTGATGGCAAAGTAGTAACCACCATCGCGCAAGTAGAAACCTCGGCTTGTCTCGTCACCATAGGTAGGCATGATGAAACCGGAGGAGTAGGACTTGGAGAAGGGGAAGAAGGCGTATGGGATACCCAGTGGCAACGGCACATCCTCTACCACCAGATATGCCGGTCCCGAGAAGACATCCTTACCCGGACGCACCTTGGCACGTGACATGGCTATGTAGAAGTGTGGATGCTTATCATCGCACGTGGTGTAGCGACCGTGTTGCAAATAAAGTTCGCCCGTAGCACTGCGCTTGGAGGACTCACTTGTCATGAATCCATCGTTCTGCTGTGTATATACCTCGCTGATAAAGCCCTTCTTCGTCTTGAAGTTGTAGCTCATGCGTTGGGATTCATACTTGTCGCCTCCCTGCTCGAACACCGGTTCGCCGTGCATAACACCGGCTGTATCTGCCCGTCCGCAGGCGTGTACCAGGCTGCTGTCCAGTGACAGGGTGATGAGGTCGGCAGCCAGTTTCAGGTCGGTGTAGTCCACCTTACCCTCGCCGTAGAGGTTGGCACGTTTCTCGCCTGCCACATAAGTAATGGAATCCTTTGCCTCGTAGTTCACCGGGAAGTCGAGTGCGCCCGTGGAGAAGGCTATGGTATCCACCTTCACCGTTGCACTGTCTTTGCGTTGATGGGTAGAGTCGTTTTCCCAAGAGGTATCCTTAAAGAAGAGTGAATCGCGCAATAGACTATCCGCCTGCAAACTGTCTACTTGCAAACTGTCCAATGCTTCTTCCAAATGTGCTACGCTATCCTCCGGCGTTACGCCAAGGGAATCCTCCTCGGCAACAGATGCTTTCTCTGCCAAGGTCTCTTGTCCCTTTCTTTTGGCTTCGGAGGTCGCTATGGTAGCGTTCTTCCGCTCCTGTTCCGCTATCTGTTTTCCCGTCAACACGGAACATCCAATCATTGTGTAGCAAACAATGATGAGGGATAAAAAAATATATATCTTTGTTTTCAACCGAAATTCAACTAATTTGTACTTGCTTACGCGATGCAAAAGTACGCAAAATATCGCTATTAGCGATGGTTTGGACGCGTTTTTATATCCTTTTGGGTGCAAAAAAGCATTATTCTTCTTCGCCGAATTGCTTCATCCACTTCTTAAAGCGTTCGCATCCTGCTTCGCCAAAGGGTTCCAGACTGCGGAGGGCTCTCTCGGCAGACTTCTCTACCTCGGGGTGCGTCTTGCTGAAAAACTTGTCGGCGTAGCAGATGAGTTGCTCTTCGAGCGTCTCCGGCAGGAGGTCTTTGTGGGGCAGCGGGAGGTTGCGTCGTTCTATCTCTTGCTGGGTAAGTCCGGCTCCGGTGTGGCGTTCGCAAACGCGGGCGTGGCGGGGGTAGCCTTCTTTGCGGAGTAGTTCAGCTCCCAGTATGCCGTGGCATAGGTAGGGTTCTTTGCCGTAGCAGTGTATGCCGGGGGCGTCGGTGAGGAAGATGCCTAGGTCGTGTAGCATGGCGGCTTCTTCAACAAAGGTGGTGTCGACTTTTAGCTCGGGGTGTGCGGCAATGATGCGTAAGCACTTTTCCGTTACCTTCTTACTGTGAACCATGAAGATGTGTCGCAGTTCGTTTTCTTGGGGATAATATTTGTCAATTATTGCTTGATAGTCCATTGCTTCTTTATTTGTATAGTTTCGTAGATTTGTTCCCTTGTTGGCGTATCACTATACGGGTGTTACGCTTTCTGTCGCAAGGAAGAGGTCGTCCGGAGAGGTCGTAGTAGCGGACGGATGCTCCGGGGGTGCCTTCTATGCGCTCAATGGCGGTTGCAGTGGTGGTAAAGGGGTATTCTTGTTGCACGTTCCAGGGGTAGCGCAGCAGGAGGGTGTATCGGGTATCGGGTTGCAGTCCTTTAAAGGTGATGCTTTGGGTTGTCGATGCCTTGGGTTCCAGGATGGGGATGCTCCAGTGACGTGTTTCCGGCTGCCCGTCTTCGCTTTGTAGTGCGTAGGTGATGAGGGGGATGCTCCAGTAGGTGTCGGAGGGGTTCTCCATGCTTAGCAGGAAGGTGGCGGTGCTGTCGGTTATCTCTTGGGGACGGAAGGTGTCGAAGTGGGGGGCTATCTCCCGACCGCTTTTTACGGTTACAGCGTCGTTGAATACCATTACGTTCTCTCCATCGAATGTGATGCCGATGCGTTTGTCACCGGTGCCGGAGAATGTGTTGTAGATGCGTACCTTGGTGGATGTGCCCGGCAGGAAGGTGGCACCGCCTAGTCCTATATAGGTGATGTCGTTCCAGGTGAGCGAATCGGTCTTGTCTACATCCCATGCCAGGACTCCTACGCCGTAGGTTAGGGTTTCCTTGGTGCGGTTGGTGAAGTAGAGGTCCATTGGTACGTATTCTTTGTCGGTGGCGGGGGCTAGCAGGGCAAGGGAGTCTAGACGGAGGTCGTTGATGCTTTGTTCCAGTGAGTCTATCGTGCAGGATTCTTGTGCATCGGGGTGCAGTACTACGGCTTCTTGATTGCAGTAGAATCCTTGCAGTATGCCCTCTTCCGTGGTGTCGTAGGGGGGCTCAAAGGGGTTGAGTACGTCTATGTTGAAGTAGCCGTTGTAGTCGCCTCCGTATCCCCAGTTGATGTGGTAGAGTCCGTCGGCATCTACTCCGTCTACGACAAAGGCGTGACCGCTGCGTGCCATGTTGAATCCTGCGTATAGGATGGGTCTTCCGTTGGTCAACTCGTTTTGTAGTAGCTTGTTCCAGGCATCCGGGGTGTAGAAGGTGCGGTCGTAGTAGCGGGCATACTTATAGCCCATCACTCGTTTTATCTGCTCCGGTACGTTGTAGACGTGTGCTCCGGATTCTGTGGGACCGAAGTTCATGTGGACGGACATACTACAGTAGAGGGAGAGCCGGGCTACGGCATTGGCTTCTGCTTCGCTGTACTCGCCTTCGTAATAGTGGTCGCGAATGTTTGTCCAGTCGATGGGGGCTCCCGGAAGGATGTCTGTCAGTTCGTAGTGGTCGGTGCTCCATCCGTGCAGTGTGTCTTGGAGTTGCTCGGGGTACCGGTAGTAGTGCATTATCTGTGACAGGGCGGTTGCCACGCATCCCACCGGACAGCGGTCGGTGGAGAGGGTGCCGTCGTCGTACTTGTAATAGGGACAGGCTCCGTTGAAGGGGGAATAGGTTTGCCAGTCGTCTTGCAGGAGTGGGGCTACGGGGGTACAGGTTGTGGCGGTGTATGTTTCCTTGTCTTTGCGGTTTTTCAACTCTTCTTCGTAGAGTTTCAACCACTCTTGCAGCGTGGTGGGTAGTGTACCGGTGCTGCGCCGGGCGGAGGTTTGCTGCACTCCGTATCCCAGGACTTGGGGCATACTTTCGTCTCCGGAGATGATGACAAAGTATTGGTTGGATTGGTCGGCAAACAGATAGTAGGGTTGCGTTGCGGTGCTCCGGGCGGCTACTGCCTTGCGTTGGGGGCGGGGGACGGATGCTCCGAACTTCTCGTACAGCACTTTGCTAGCTCTTTCGCGTGCTGTGGACAAGTTGACACTTTGTGCCGCCCCTGCGATGTATGTAACGAGGATGCTCAGAAGCACCGGAACCCTTTTCATATCTATCCGTTTCTTTTAGAATGTAATTACTCTGCTTCCGTCCTCTTTCTCTTCGATGGTAACCTTAACGGTTCCTTCCGGCAACAGGTCTTCTACCAGTTCCGGCCACTCTATAAAGCACAAGGCTCCGCTGTAGAAGTAGTCTTCGTAGCCCATGTCGTACACCTCCTCTATCTTTTTAATGCGATAGAAATCAAAGTGATAAATAAGTTCTGCCTCGGCAGAACGATATTCGTTCACGATGGCAAATGTGGGGGAGTTGATGACGTCTTCCACGCCTAGTACTTCGCAGATGGCTTTGGTAAAGGTGGTCTTGCCGGCACCCATCTTGCCGTAGAAGGCGAAGACGGTGGCGTCGCCCATGTTCTGAATGAATGTACGGGCTGCTTCGTGAATCTTCTCTAGTGAATCAATCTTAATTTCCATACTCTAATTTCTTGTTTTATAGTTTATTCTTTTTAGACTGTAGTGTGACGAACGGTATCAGCATCTCCTCGAGCGATATGCCGCCGTGCTGGAAGGTATCCTTGTAGTAGGATACGTAGTAGTTATAGTTGTTGGGGTACGCAAAGAAGTCTTCGCCGGTGGCAAAGATGTAGCTGCTGCTTAGGTTGGGTGAGGGCAGCATGACTTTTTGTGGGTTGTGTACCTCCATGATGTCTTTGCTCTTGTAGGTCATGTTCTTGCCTACTTTGTAACGTAGATTGGTGTTTACGTTCTTGTCGCCTATCACCTTTACGGGGTTGTTTACGCGGATGCTTCCGTGGTCGGTGGTGATGAATATCTTGTAGTCGGTTTCGGCGATGCGACGGATGAGTTCGTTGATGCCGGAGTGCATGAACCAACTGTGGGTGATGCTGCGGTAGGCGGCTTCGTTGCTTGCCAACTCGCGTACCATCTTGGATTCGGTGCGGGCGTGGGAGAGGATGTCTATGAAGTTGAAGACTACGACGTTGATGTCGTACTTCTCCAGTTTTCCGAACTGTTCTACCAGCTTCTCTGCGGCGGCGGAGTTGTTTACCTTATTATAAGAATAGGTGTTCTTGCGACGGAATCGGTCTAGCTGGGTCTTGATGAGGGGATCTTCGTTGAGGTTCTTGCCTTCCTCTTCGTCCTCGTCCACCCAGAGGTGGGGGAACATGGTGACGATTTGGTTGGGGAAGAGACCGGAGAAGAGTGCGTTGCGGGCATACTGTGTGGTGGTGGGGAGGATGCTGTAGTAGAGTTCTTCTTCTATGTTGAAGAGGTCGGATAGGGTGGTACTCAGCATCTTCCACTGGTCGTAGCGGAAGTTATCCAGCACCAGGAGGAATACTTTGTCTCCTTTGTCCAGTGCCGGGAAGATGCGTTTCTTGAAGATGTCGGGGCTCATCATGGGGCGTTCTTCGTCGCCTACTATCCAGTTTTCGTAGTGCTTGCGCACAAACTTGGCAAAGGCATGGTTGGCTTCGCTCTTCTGCATCTTGAGCATATCGGTCATGTTGCTGTTGGTGTCCGTGAGTTCCAACTCCCAGAACACCAGTCGCTTGTACACTTCTATCCAGTCGTCGCCCGTGAGCGAGTCGTTTATCTGCATACCTATCTGTCCAAAGTCCTGTTGATACCCTGTTTGCGTTACCTCGGTTACGATCTCTCGTTTGTGGAGATGTTTCTTGAGTGTCAGCAGTATCTGGTTGGGGTTGACGGGCTTAATCAGGTAATCGGCTATCTTGGAACCGATGGCTTGGTTCATGATATCCTCCTCTTCGCTCTTGGTTACCATCACAATGGGCACGTTGGGGTCGTACTCCTTGATGCGCGAGAGTGTTTCCAGTCCGCTCCATCCGGGCATATTTTCGTCCAGTAGAATGAGGTCGAAGTTCTGCTCTTTGCACTTGTCCAGCGCATCTTGTCCGTTGGATACGGTGGTTACTTCATATCCTTTCTTGTTCAGGAAGAGGATATGGGCTTTCAGTACTTCTACTTCGTCGTCTACCCAAAGTAAGTGACCATTGTTCAGTGTTCCGTTCATATATATATATGTATTCTGTTATTAATAGTCGGGGTCTTCATTTTCTTCTTCAACATCTTCCATCTCCTCGGGGTTCACTTCGCGTATCTCGGTGGGTTCGTCCAGGTAGAGGTCTTCCGGCAGTGTTACCGGTGCGAAGTGTTGTTCGTAGAAGCTGTTGTAGTCGTCGTAGCTGAGGGATGTTCCCAGTATGGCGGCGTTCTTTTCGGAGATGATGTAGCGGTGCAGCGGCTTCAGTAGCTCTGCCATGTGGGCATCGCCAAAGAGCTGTTGGGCGTAGAGATGTGCTTCGTCGTAGTTGCGGAATCCGGTGACTTGCAGGAGGTGTACGCCTTCGCGGTTGTCTATCTGGAGGTCGAAGTTGCGCACCATGAAGGAGGTGAAGTTGTAGCGTGCCATCTCGAAGAGTAGTTGCTTCTCGTTGGTCTCCTCGGGTAGGTAGGCGAGGAGGAAGATGTAGTTGCTCCAGCGGTCGTCGGAGAAGGTTACCTGCCGGGTGGAGTCCGTTGCTTCGCCCGTGGTTCGGCGTCCCCAAATGCCGGAGGCATCGTAGGCTCCGCTGTGAATGGCACGTCCGCTTTCTATTCCTTTGACAATGAGTCCTGCCATTTCGCTTACTTCGCTTTGCGGATAGTTCTGTACCAGGAACTTGAGTTCCTCCTTGAAGCCGTTGTAGTTGTTGGATTCCAGCTTACTCATGGCTTCCAGGAACAGGAACTTGGAACGGTGTTGACCGTTGGGGTAGCTCTTGCCGGAGATGGAGGCATTGCGTACTACTTGTTGATAGTCTCCTGCCAGATACCGGGTATAGGTCTCGGCGTAGAGGGAGTCCTCCAGGTGCTTGCCGTAACGGGCATTGCGCTCATAGTCGGGGTCGCTCAGGATGGTGGCATACTTGCTGTCCGGGAAATCGTTGACCACTCGGTTGCGGTCGTCGAGGGCTGCGGTTTCGTCGCCCCATCGTTTGTGTAGCAGGAAGAGGTGGTAGTACACTTCGTCCTTCTTGTCGAAGTCCGGGAACTCGAGCATGAGTCGTTGGAAGGTCTTGTAGGAGAGATCGAAGTCTTCCAGTCGCTCTTTCTCCAATACGGCGGCTTGGAAGAGGGCGTTCTTCAACTTCTCGTTGGAAGCTGCCAACTGCTCCTCGGTCACGGGGATATCCTTGAGGTAGTATTCCGGTTTGTGGGGGTCTTGGGAGGGATCCAGTTCCTCTTTCCCTTTTTTCCCTTTCTTCTCGGCCTTTACGGTATCCTTCTGTGCCACCAACTTGGTGGAGTCGCTGCTTATGGAGTCCTGTGCTACGGCTCCTATGGAGTCTTGCTCCTGGGTGTCAACCTCCTCTTCGTTATCTTGTGCTAGCACCGTCTTGTTCATGCGGCGCCAGTTGTCTTCGTCCTTTCTGCTGCCCCAACGCTTTTCAAACTCCTGCTTACCTTGCGATACGGCGGTGGCGGTATAGAAATAGAACGTAGTACTCTCATCGCCCAGTCGCTTTACGGTCTGGGTGGTTTGTTGCGTTCCTTTGTTCTGCCCCCCGTTGTTGGCAGCTATCTTGTTCATGCGCTGTTGTGCTTGCGTCTCCAGTTGCTTTTTCTTCTCCTCCTTTTCTTTCTTTTTAAGTTCCTCAATGATACGGTTTACCGTAGCCAACTGCTCCTTTTCCGGGAGTTTGGCGAGCACTTGGAGGGAGTCTTGCAATTTAATATCTTTGAGTGGCACCACTACTTCGTCCAGTATTTCCGAACGACGGGCGGTCTCCTTGTAGGCTTTGTGATCTTTCTCAATCAAGCCGATACACTCCTGATAACAGCGTTGTGCATCGATGTAATTCCCTTGTGTCCAGTACAAATCGCCCAGATGCAGCAGCAGTACACCCTTCTCTACACCGCTACGGGTTGCCTCTTTGGCTCCCTTTTCGTAGGCGTAGATGGCACGGAGGGTATCTTTCTGCATCAAGTGGATATTGCCCATGGCGTAGTACACTTGGTCCAGATAATCACTGTTGTTGGGGTTCTTTGCCATGCGTTTGAGGCGTCCCAACATCTGTTTGCTTTGTCCACCGGACATTACCTCGGTCATGAGTACACGGGCGTTGAAGGCTTGTTCGTAGGGGGGATTGGTGTGCAGACATTTCTTGAGCATCTTATAGGCTCTGCGATTCTCTCCCAATTGCTGGTAGACTTGTGCCGTTAGGAAGTAGAGACGACCGCGCTGACGTTTGCTACGTTCGTAGTGTATGGTTTTGAGTAGGTGTGGAATAGCCTCTTTGTAGTTGCTGGATTTGAGGTGATAAAGGGCTTGCGTGGGCTCGTAGTAGCGTTTGGCATTGGGCGGAAGGGAGTCGCGGCGCATATTGCGGAGCACCTCTTCGGCGTCGTACAACCAGTCTAGCTCTAGGTAGCACTGTGCCAACCAGGCACGTGACTGTGCCAAGACCGATGGGTTGTTGGCGTACAATCGACTAATGTAGGAGAAACTGGCGGCTGCATCGCTGAATTCACCTTTGCGCATCTGCGACTTTGCCATGAGTAGCCAGGCGTTCTTCAGGAAGGGGTTAAACTCTTTCTGTGCCAGAAAGGCTTTCTCCTTTTCACTCTTCTTGCCCGGTTTGCGTGCCGGCTTGCGCTTTATGGAGTGTTGCTTTATGGTCTTTTCGCATTTCTCGATGGCGGTTTCGTAGTTGCTCTTTCCCATCTCTGCCGTATTCTTATTGGCGTAGACGTGGAAGGGTATCATCTCCGTAAAGTTGTCTTTGTGTCCCTCTTCCTGTGACTGTACTCCGGTCTTATAGGCTTCATTTCCATTGTAATAGGTGTTGTAACGGGCGGTGAAGGAGTGGTACCAACGGGTGGTGGAGGTGTTCTTCGATGTGGAACAAGCCGACAGTGCGAGTGTTACACCGACCGATAGTCCGATGTTTCGCACCGTCTCTCTTGATACATTTTCTTGTAGAAGAGAGGTAATCTTACGGATTATATGTTGCAACGCCTTGTTCATCAATATAAAAACGGTCAGTCCTTTGCTTTATTGTACATTCCTAACTTGGGTTTGTTCTATTTTTTGCCGGATGGCTGTGTAAACTTTGCAGACGGCATAGATGAGAATGGAGGTGAAGATGATGGATGCGCCCGATGGTATATTATATAAGAAGGAGAACCATAATCCGCCCAGGCAGGAGAGGAATCCTATTACAATGCTCCAAAACATAATCTTTTTATACTTGTACGTAAATAGGTTGGCTGTCATCTGTGGCAGGGTGAGCAATGAGATGACCAGCACAATGCCTACCATACGCAGGCAGGCTATGATGGTGAGGGCTATGCCTATCATCATGCCATACTCTACACGGTTTACCGGCAACCGTTGTGACCGGGCGTGTTCCTTGTCGAACGCTACGGCTAGGAGGGTGGGGAAGAAGAAGGATACCAGCACAATGGCGGCTGCATCTACTGCCGTGAGTAACCATAGGTCGCTCTGTGTTATGGTGAGTATGTTGCCAAAGAGGTAGGAGGTGAGGTCGGGTACAATGCCGGGGGTGAGGTAGCAAAAGATGATACCCAGACTCATGCCAAAGGTCCAAAAGACGGCTATGGCACTATCTGCCCGCACATCTCGCCGCTGACTGAACCACTGGATTCCGCAAGCCGACAGTATGGCAAAAATGGCCCCGGAGAGGATGGGGTTGATGCCGAAGAATACCCCCAGACCGATTCCGCCAAAGGATGCGTGGGTGATGCCGCCGCTGATGAAGACCAGTCGGCGGGTCACTATATAGGTGCCTATGATGCCGCAGGCTATGCAGGCCAGCAGACTGCCTATGAGGGCGTTTTGAAAAAATGTGTATTGCAGTAAATCCATCTGTTCCTTGTGTCTCTTGTTATGATGCTTGTCCGGTGCGTCGTTCGCCTACAATGAGAATGACTTCGTCTTTTATGCCGGTGGGGAGTTCCACGCCACGCAGTTGCAGACTGCGTATCCATCCGGCAACTTCTTCACTCTGCATGGTGTAGAGTATTTCGCGAAACTCGTCGCATTCTTCTTCGCTGTAGTCGTCGCTTTCTTTCCCGCGGAAGCGATCCAGCTCTTCATCGTCGTAGTACTCTATCTGTTTGCTGATGGCTGCCAGTAGACTGTCCTTCTCGCAGGTTTCGTGTTGTCCGCAGCACTCCATATTTTGCACGGTGGTGATGGAGGGCATACTGTCTATTTCGCCACGCTCTATCTTCTTCTTATAATGGTGCGCACGTGCGTATCCGGCAATGCCGGCTACCATGCCCAGGAGGATGAGGGCTACGAGGATAAGTATAATCATTCCCATATATTACATCTCTTTTATGGTGAATCCGGCTGCTTGTAAGTGGTTCCAATAGGCTGGATACGACTTGCTTACAACACCTGGATTGTTGATGCGTACGTCTTCTCTACACAGGGCGGCGGGGGCAAAGGCGAGGGCCATGCGGTGGTCTTCGTAGGTGTCTATGGCGGCACCGGGGGTTGGGGTGCAGCGTTCGCCGTTCCAGAAGAGTTCGGAGTCGTTGGCTTCGCCGATGGTGTAGCCCCATTTTTGCAGTTCGCAGCGTAGGGCGGCTATGCGGTCGGTTTCCTTTATCTTGAGACTTTGCAGTCCGGTGAAGTGGAAGGGGATGCCTAGTATGCAGCAGGTGACGACGAAGGTTTGTGCCATGTCGGGTTGGTTTACAAAGTTGTATTCCAGGCATTTCGTGGCAACGGCTTTCTTGGTGAGCACGATGCCTTCGCATCCGTTGCGTGTTACGAATGCGGTCTTTACGCCCAGTTGGTCAAAGAGTTGTTGTATGGCAGCATCTCCTTGCATACTGTCGTGAAAGAGTCCGGGGATGTAAACTTCGGCTTCGCTGTCCTGCGAGAGTGCCACCATTTCGTACCAATAGCTGGCGCCACTCCAGTCGCCTTCTACAAAGTAGGGGATGTCGCGGTATCCGCCCGGTTGCACGTGTATCTCTTGTTCGGAGGTCCAGTGGGCGGTTGCGCCAAACTGATGCATGAGGTGCAGGGTGAGGTTGATGTAGGGCTTGGATACAATCTCTCCGGTGAGTTGCAGGGTGAGTCCGTTGTGCAGTGTAGGTCCTACCATGAGCAGTGCGGATATGTACTGCGAACTAACATTGCCGGGGAGTGCCAGTGTGCCGCCGTTGTAATTGCCACCTTTTATATATAAAGGAGGGAATCCCTCTTCCTTGACATATTCTACCTGTGCGCCTAGTTCGCGGAGGGCATCCACGAGTATTTTGATGGGGCGGTGCTGCATTCGTTCCGTTCCGGTGATGGTGTGTGCGCCGGGTGTTACGGCGAGATAGGCGGAGAGGAATCGCATGGCGGTTCCTGCGGCCATAATGTTGATGGTGTCCGGCATATCTTGGAGTGCCTGAATCATCACGGAGGTATCGTCACAGTCGGACAGGTTCTCGAGTTTTTGTGTGCCGTGTGCGAGTGCATGGAGTATGAGTGCACGGTTGCAAATACTCTTGCTGGACGGCAGTGAAACGGCTGTTTTGAGCCGTTTGGGGGCGTATATTTGGTATGTAATCATCTTTTTTATCTGTTTTGTGCACAAAGTTAGGCAAAAATTTGGATATGTCAAAGAGAATGACTAATTTTGCATCGCTTTTCGGAAATAGCACGCTGTTTACGACAAAGACGGGATGTAGCGCAGTTGGTAGCGTACACGTCTGGGGGGCGTGTGGTCGCCAGTTCGAGTCTGGTCATCCCGACCCGCAAAGAAGAGGAAGGTCTTAGGACTTTCCTCTTTTTGTTTATATTGCTATGGGTGAATGTTCCTTTTCTTCTTCTGTCACTTTTTTTGTCTCGGTTGCATGAAACGGTTCTTCCGGGAGTGTTCGTAAAAAAAGTGGAAAGACTCTGAAAGCCTTTCCACTTCATTCTATTTAAGTTCGCAAAACTTAGTTCTTCTTTACCTTGTACACAGCAAAGGTAGTAGCGGGGAGGGTGGTGGTCCATCCGTTGCCGGTGGTGGAGATTGTTGAGCTGACCGGAACAATGTTGTTCGGTTCCTCTACCGTGTTGTCCTTATCCATCTCCGTGCTGCCCAAGCTTGTTACCTCTACCGTTGAGGCCAACTTCTTGACACCGTTCAAAACTACCTTAATCTCCTGAGCCTTGTCCGTGGTGTTGATTACCTTTACTATATAAGACTTGCTGTTTGCATCCCATACCGCACTGGTGAATACACCGTCCTCACCTTCCGGAGTCTCCTTGTCTATCTTAGTAGAAAGTACGTTGGTACCCTTGTTCAGGGAGTACATCTGCTGTACATAGTAGCTGCAGGTCTTCACACTCTTCAGGTTGTTGTACCAAATCATGTCCGGACGCCACTGCCAGCCCTCTACGTGTGCAAAGAGCGGAGCGTAGGTAGCCATCTCTACGATGTCGGCATTCTTCTCTATGTTTGTCATAAAGGCTGCTTCGTAGATGGAGGAGCCGAAACGGTTGTACTTCTTACCCTTTCCGTGGCACGCATACTCGCCGGCAAATACCTTCGGACCTTTACGGTTGTAATTGTCGTAACGGTTCATGCTGTTCTTGAACCACTGCTCGTTGCGATAGAAGTGCTCATCTACCAAGTCGGCTTTCAACTCGGTCATGGCATCCCAACCCAACTCAAACATCTTACCCTCGGAATCCGGACCGGAGGTACCGATAATCTTAATGCCCGGGCAAGCCTTGCGTACACGAGGCAAGAACTGCTTCAGACGGTTGAAATACAATGTATCCCACTGCTCGTTACCGATACCCAGATACTTCATGTTGAAGGGAGCCGGGTGACCCATCTCGGCACGCAACTTACCCCACTTGGTGTCTACACTACCGTTGGCAAACTCAACCAAGTCGATGCAGTCCTGGATGTATTCCTCCAATTTGTCGTAGTCTACATGGAACTTCTCGCCGTTGTTCTGGAACTGGCAAGCCATACCCACGTTCAATACCGGCAGCGGCTCGGCACCAATCTCCTCGGAGAGTTGGAAGTACTCAAAGAAGCCCAAACCGTAGCTCTGGAAATAGTTAGGATAGTAACGATGCGTAAAGGTGTAGTGCCAACGGTTCTCGTTCAGCGGACGGTTCTCTACCGGTCCTACGGTGTTCTTCCACTGGTAACGGGTATTCAGGTCGGTACCCTCTACGATACATCCACCCGGGAAACGGAAGATGCCCGGCTTCAAATCCTCCAGAGCTTCTGCCAAATCCTTACGAAGACCGTTCTCGTGTCCCTTGTAGGTGTCTACCGGGAAGAGAGATACGTGGTCGAAATCGGTGGTGTTCTTGCTGTCTGCCCAGATGCGCAGTGATGCCTTGTCGATGGTCTTCTTGGACTTCAGCGTTACGGTATATTTCTTCCACTCGGTACCG
>CAYOKO010000031.1:0-18866 GCA_964404555.1 uncultured Bacteroidaceae bacterium
TAAGGTGTGGAAATAGGAATCCACTCTTTATTTTTCTTTGGTTTTCATGAAAGCCGATGGTATATAGGCAGTGGCTATCATGCAGAGTCCCGAGAGTTCTACCACGACACGTTGCTGTCCGGCAACCCTCGCCACTCTTCCCTCTATGCCCTTAAACTCGCCGTCTATGATGCTTACAATGTCACCACTCTTGTAATGACAACGTTCCGGCTCCACGAGGCGGATGAATTCATTGTCGATGCGCGTGATGTTGATAAAGTTCATCATACACTTGTAATCGATGGTCAAGGGAGGATTCTTGCCGTATTTATCGGTTATAAAATGATTGTAGTAATAACTAAGGTAGTGATGAATGGGATTAAACTTGAGGAGGTTTTCAATGTATTCTTTTTCTGCGTACAAGAAGATGAGGTTAGGAAGCAGAGGCTCGGTGATTCGTTTTTTCTTTCCGTCGGCGTATCTTATGCAGTGGTGCAGAGGGAGGTAGTATTCTACGCCGTCTATGTCGAAGACCTCACGCACCTTAAACACCCTGCCATACGACACTCGCAGAACCCACCATAACTTGTTTTCGTTCGGAGCATATCTTACCGACACCCCCTTTGTTGCATCTTGCTCCAAGGGGAGGACGTTGGGGGCAGACCCAGCGTAGGAAGATTGTCTTTTACCGTCTTCTCGGACTTTCGCATTCAACAATGCGACTGTACTGCGGACTTTCATCACTGTACTAATAGGTTGGTAATAGAACGTAAACAAGCGTTGTGCGCTCATAATACGCCTAGGACTGACAGTACTTCCCTTCGTCTGTTGTTTAATTTTTGTTATTTGTTGACGTGGTATAAACTACAACAGCCCGCTGCAAATTTACAAAATCTTTTTATCTCGCAATAGAAAAAGCAAGTTTTTTTTCGAAAAAGGTTTGCTTTTTCTTAAAAAACATTGCTCTATAGCGTGTAAAGAGTTCACGAACCTATACAAATTCGTAGAATACCAGTCCGAAGACAGCACTGCACAACAGCAGGCGGATGGGACTTACCTTGAAACGGTAACTTGCCACAAAACCTATTATGCACAGCGCAATACTAACCCAAAAGGTGAGGTTATCCACACGTGCCTCGCCAAAGTTCTCCTCGTTCATGAGCAACAAGGCTGCTGCCGCAATAAGCCCCACAATGGTGGGACGCAGCGCACGGAACACACTCTCAACCTTGGCATCGTTCTTGTGCTTCAATAGGTATTTGCTTATCATAATCATGAGGATAAACGGAAGCCACACAATGGAAGCCGTAGCCAGCACCGAACCGAAGATGCCCGCCCACTCCGGAAATCCATCCTTTACCACGGCGGTGTATCCCACGTAAGTAGCCGCATTGATACCGATAGGACCCGGAGTCATCTGACTTATGGCCACCATGTCCGTAAACTCGGCATTGGTCATCCATCCATTCTTTATTACTTCACTCTGTATGAGCGACAGCATGGCGTAGCCACCACCAAAGTTGAAGATACCTATCTTGCTGAATATGAGAAATAATTTCAGAAATATCATGTTTACTTGTTTTTATCGTTCGTTACTCGTCTTGTTTCCATAGCGTCCGTAGAGGTAACCCACGATGCACGCCGCTATAATAATATAAATAGGTGATACACCAAGTGCCCAGATGAGCAGTGCCGATACTACCGGAACCCAGCAGGTATGCCAGGTTATCTTGGCACTCTTTGCCATCTTAAATACCGGTGATGCAATGAGCGCTACCACTACCGGACGTATGCCCTTGAAAGCGTTCACCACGTAGTGGTTGTCCTGATAGGACTGGAAAAAGAAGGCAACCAACAAGATGATTACCAGCGACGGGAGTACCGTGCCCAGGATAGACCACAGAGCCGAGCGCAATCCGCCCAACTTATATCCCACATGGCTTGCCATATCTATCGCAAAGATACCCGGGGTGCTTTGTGCCACCGCCATAATGTCCAAAAACTCCTCACGACCCATCCACTTTTGCTTGTCCACGATCTCTTTTTCCATCAGTGGAATCATGGCGTAACCGCCACCAATCGTGAATCCACCTATCTTCAAGAAGGTAAGAAAGAGTTGCTTATTAAGATTCATACGATACTGTTCTTTCTGTTTTACGCTGCAAAATTACGAAAAAAACAGCACCTAGGCATCTATTTTGGGGAGTTTCTCTAAAAAAATGGTATGCGGTTGTTGGCTATTAGATTTATAAATTGTAATTTTGCACGCAGATTAACTCTTACAAAATTTTACAAAGGTATGAATTTTAAACGCACTATTATGATTACGGGAGGCGCCGGTTTTATAGGCAGCCATGTAGTACGCTTGTTCGTAAACAAATATCCTGAGTATCATATCATAAATTTAGATAAGTTGACGTATGCCGGAAACCTGGCAAACTTGGTGGACATAGAGGATAAGCCGAACTATACATTTGTGAAGGCGGACATCTGCGACTTCGATACCATCTTGAAGCTTATGCAGGACAACCATATAGACGGTGTTATTCACTTGGCGGCAGAGAGCCATGTGGATCGTTCCATAAAGGATCCGTTTACCTTTGCTCGTACCAATGTGATGGGTACGTTGTCACTCTTGCAGGCTGCTAAGTTGTATTGGGAGTCGTTGCCGGAGAAGTATGAGGGAAAGCGTTTCTACCACATTTCTACCGACGAGGTGTATGGTGCGCTCCAACTGACACACCCGGAGGGTATTGCGAGTCCGTTTACCACAACGGCTTCGAGTGCCGACCACCATGCTGCGTATGGCGAGGATTTCTTCCTGGAGACTACCAAGTACAATCCACACTCTCCTTATTCTGCCAGCAAGGCGGGTAGCGACCACTTTGTACGTGCTTTCCACGATACCTACGGTATGCCTACCATTGTTACGAACTGTTCCAACAACTATGGTCCCTACCAGTTCCCGGAGAAGTTGATTCCGTTGTTTATCAATAATATTCGTCATCGTAAGCCGTTGCCGGTGTATGGCAAGGGTGAGAATGTGCGCGACTGGCTCTACGTGGTGGATCATGCGCGTGCCATCGATGTTATCTTCCACAACGGTAAGGTGGCAGAGACCTATAATATAGGTGGCTTCAACGAGTGGAAGAATATAGATATCATCAAGGTGGTTATTAAGACGGTGGATCGTTTGTTGGGTCGTCCGGAGGGTGCCGACCTGGATTTGATTACCTATGTAACCGACCGCTTGGGTCACGATGCCCGCTACGCCATAGACTCTCGCAAGTTGCAGGCAGAGTTGGGCTGGGAACCGTCACTCCAGTTTGAGGAGGGTATAGAGAAGACGGTGAAGTGGTACCTCGACAACCAGGAGTGGCTGGACAACATCACCTCCGGTGAATACGAGAAGTATTACGAGAATATGTATAGCCATCGATAAGCTTGAATGGCTCCGGAAACATACTGAGTTTCGATAGAAAACATACTGAGATAGCACCCGGAATAGGTAGGACTTGAGGTGAAAGTCGTGCCTATTCCGGGTGCTTTTTAACCTAGAAAAAATCTTTTCTAAGTATAGAAAATTCCTACTTTGTACAATATTTTCGTAGCAAAGCCGGGCGGATTATGAAACACGACCCTTCACTTCCTTTGGTGAAGGGTAAAAATCGACGTTTTCAAAAATGTGTCATACTATCGGTGAATCAGCAGATTAAATCGACATACGGAAGGATATGAACCCTCCCCTTCACTCTCTGTATGACTCCCTCGAAAAACCCTTCACACCCTTCATTTTGCTCGTTACGCACAGGGTTACAATGATATAACGGCGAATTGAGCCCTTCACTTTTGCCGTCGAGGAATTCTGTAAACTATTATTCACTCCCCCCGATATATAAAAATAACTGCGGGCAATTAGGATTGTAATTGCCCGCAGTTAGGGTTGAAAAAGCGTAGGAATATGAGCGATATTCCTACGGAAAACGAGGGCTAAATGCGCGCAATTAATAGGTGAATCCGCGGCGAATTATCCCATCGGTAGTGTTTACATCCATGTAGATGGAATCTCCTCGATGCAAGCCCTGCACCTGAGAAAGCTGGATGGAAGCATACTGCGTAATGCTGTAACTCTCCGGGTCGTTGCCTGCATTGTGGTGGAGCGATAGGTAGGTGATGCCTTTGCCCGCAGCACTCACACCCGTGCTGTCTATGCGGTAACCGTAATAGTGCGTACCGCCCCTACCCTGTATCGTAAAACTCATGTTCAGGTACCGTCCCTTGCCCGATGTCCACATACTACGCGGCGAGATAGGGTCTCGCCCCGGCGTGGATAGCTCGGTGGAATCGCGTAGCACCACCACCCGCGTTATACTGTTGTAGATGGTAGCACTCACCCCATCGGTGGTGTACTGCACCATACAGCGAACAGACGCATTGGGGTAGCCGGCAATAGACTGTTTGTTGATGAGATAGACCGAATCGTTGTCCGTAAACATCTCGTAGACGATACCTTGCTCGTTGCAACGCAACTCCGCCATCTCCGTAATGATAGCCGGATAGTGCAGGATGTCATCGTCGTCGCTGCTGCAAGATGCCATAGCAAACACTACCGTTGCCACCAACAGGAGTACCCTATTTAGCCATGACCTTCTCATAGTTGAACAGCGGATTCGCATACATGAGCAACAGTTTTTCGCGCAGGAAAGCCTCATCCTTGTTGGGCAATACTATCTTGTCCAGTTGTCCACGGAAGTACTTTTCTACCCCCGCCTTCTCCTCGGCAGTGTAGTGAGCGGCACGTGCGTCGCCCCCCTCCAACAAGTCGGCAGCCACATAGTTGACCGGATACAGCACATAGTTGGCATGAATCTCCTCGTCGATATGCTGCGCTATCACCCCAAAGATTTCCGTCTTGGAGATGTTCTTATCCAGACTGTCGAGCCATTCGTTCAAGCACCCCGGAGTGCGGTAGGCTATACGCCCCTTATACCCGAAGATACCCGTCTGCATATTGGCAAGATCGTCTGCCGGACTCTTTTTAAATCCCTCAATATCACGCTTCTGCTGGAACTCCTGCGCCTTGAGATAATCGCACGGGTCGAACTCGTAGGAGATGCTCAGAGGCACAATGTTCAAATCCTTAAGACGGTCTATGATATCGCCCTCGCCCCCCATAGCCATCATCTTGAGGATGGACTCCTGGGTACGGTCGTTGCTATCCTTCGCTCTACCCTCACGTTGTGCAATCCACACATTTTCCTGCTTCTCGTTTATGGCAAAGTGCATATAGCGACTCATGCGAGCACTGCTCAGCAACATCTGTCGCATGGTAGCGGCACGCTGTACTATGAAAGACTTGTTGATACGAACCAACTTCTTAATCCACGGATAGATAAGAAGGTTGTCACCAATAGCAATCTCCACCGTCGTATCGAATCCCTCATCGGTGAGCAGCACCGAAAGCAGGGCGGAATCCAGTACAATATCCCGGTGATTCGAAATAAAAGTATAGTGTTCCCCCGAGCGCTGCAAACCGCTCCACTGCATCTCCATGCCGGTGGCACATTTTGCCACCAACTGCTTGAGGAACTTGTAGCAGAAGGTCTTCTGGAACGCCAGATTGGTGGTACACGCATGCATCTGTTGCGCAATAGCCTCCACCGGAACACCGGGATAGAGGTAGGCAAGCACCTTGCGGAAACCCTCGTCCGCAAGCAGTTCGTCGTACACGGCAGGAAGTTCCTCCGGGGTGTAGGGACGAATCTCGTCAAATTCAGCCGGGATATTCATAAGCATTTCGTTTAAAGTTTGTCCTCTATAATTTCTGTCATCACATCCTTAATGTCCAAGCCCGCTGCACGCACCTGTTGCGGTATGAAGCTGGTGGCGGTCATGCCCGGAGTGGTGTTGATTTCGAGCAGGTTAATCTTCTCCTCATCGCCCTCTTTGGTGATGATATAGTCTATACGGATAATGCCGCGGCAACGAAGAATATCGTAGATGGCAGCCGTAATCTTACGTACTCGGTCGGTGGTGTGCTCGCTTAGGCGGGCGGGAGTAATCTCCTCTACCTGACCGTTGTACTTGGCATCGTAGTCGAAGAACTCATTGTGCGTTACCACCTCGGTAGCCGGCAATACGGTCTTACCCTTCTTGGTCTTGTAGCAGCCTATGGATATCTCCGTACCCTTCATCTCCGCCTCAATCATCACCTCGTCGCTCTCCTTCATGGCAACCTCAATGGCGTTGCGCAACTCCTTCACCTCCTTCACCTTAGTGACACCAAAGCTGGAACCGCCGGCATTGGGCTTTACAAAGCAAGGAAGTCCTATGCGAGATACTATATCCTCGTTGGACGGCACAGCATCCTCCTTGCGAATCACCATGCTCTCGCTCACGCGGACACCGAATCCACGCAGATACTGGTTCAGGGTGAACTTATTGAACGTCATGGCCTCCACCAGGACATCGCCCGTAGAGTAAGGTATGTGGAGCAGGTCGAAGTATCCCTGCAGCAAACCGTTCTCGCCCGGAGTACCGTGGATGGTGATGTAGGCAAAGTCCGGAGTTACCTTGCGGTCGCCTATGCAGAATGAGAAATCGTTCTTATCTATCGGAGCCTTAACCCCCTCCTCTATGTGTGCCTCCCAGACGGTACCGGTAATCTCCACCACATATACCTCAAACTTATCCTTGTCCAGGAAGGAGTTGATGCCTGCTGCACTACGCAGAGATACACCATGTTCGGAGGAATCACCTCCGGCTACGATTGCTATAATCTTTTTCATTTGAATCTTCTACTTATATGTATATATCTTCTACTTTTATGTTGCTATGCTCGTATGCCCACCGCCTCGGCGTAGTCGCGCCAACGATTTATGAGGGTGGTCATATCCTCGGGGAGTTCCGAGGTGAAAAACATCTCCTTATGGGTTACGGGGTGTACAAAGCCCAGCGTCTTGGCGTGTAGAGCCTGGCGCGGACATATCTGCATACAGTTGGCTATGAACTGTTTGTACTTACCGGTGGTGGTGCCACGCAGTATCTCGTTGCCACCGTAACGTTCGTCGGCAAAGAGCGGGTGACCTATGTGCTTCATGTGTGCTCGTATCTGGTGGGTACGTCCTGTCTCCAGCACACATTTCACCAGCGATACGTAGCCAAAGTCCTCCATAACCTCGTAGTGAGTGACGGCATGTTTGCCCGTCTCCGAACCGGGTGGAAACACCGCCATTTGCATACGATCCTTGGGGTGACGAGCTATGTTGCCCTCTATGCGCCCCGTTTTCTCCTCGAAACGCCCCCAAACCAGTGCGTTATACTCTCGCCGGGTGGTCTTGTCAAAGAACTGTTTGCCAAGGTGTGTCTTCGCCTCCGGTGTCTTTGCCACCACCAACAGTCCCGACGTATCCTTATCGATGCGATGCACCAAGCCCACGCCCGGGTCATTGGGGTCGTAGGAGGGATTATCCTTCATGTGCCACGCAATGGCATTCACCAAGGTACCCGTATAGTTGCCACATCCCGGATGCACCACCAGTCCCGCAGGTTTGTTGACCACCAGCACGTAATCGTCCTCGTAAACAATATTCAGGGGTATATCTTCCGGTATGATATCATTCTCGTAACGCGGATGATCCATCATCACCGTGATGACGTCCAGCGGTTTCACCTTATAATTACTCTTCACCGGACGCTCGTTTGCCATGATGAACCCCGCCTCGGCAGCCTTCTGGATGCGGTTGCGCGATACATCGGGCAGGAGGTTGCACAAGTATTTATCTACCCGCATGGGCGACTGCGACTTATCCGCCACCAATCGGTGTCGCTCGTATAAGCCACCCGTCTCCTCGTCCTCGCCCGTCCACTCATCGGAAACGTTCGGATCCTCCGGCAAAATCATCTCTTCTATCTCCATATTCTTATATATAGCCACTCTCTATTGGAACAAATCGTCTACTCCCTCCGGTTCGCTCGTCTCTATATCCTGGGACTCCGACCCACCGCTATGTGTCTCATACCGAATGGAATCCATGTCGTCGTATCCACGTCCCACCAGCAATGTTATGGTAGCCTCGCGCGGAACACGGTCGCCGTTGTACAGCGGTTTGCCCCGGTAGCGCATGGACAGCACCCAGTCCTTCTCCCCCTCCACATATTCCACAGGCGTAAGTCGCAAGCCAAGTGCCCTCAACTTCTGTTCCGCCGCACGCAGTGAGCAGTTGTTGGCGATGCTCGGGATGGTAACCATAGGAGCCGAGAAAGCATTGATGGTAAGGAACACGCACCGCCCCTCCTTCACCTTAGCCCCCGGTTCCGGAGTTTGCGCTATGACAGCCCCCGCCGGCAGTTCACGATTGTAGGAGGAATCCACCACCTCGTAATCCAGTCCAACCCGTTCCAAGCGATATTCCGCATCGTTCAGTCCTTTTCCCTTGATATCGGGCACTTCCACCTCCTCGCCATGGCGTGTATAGAAATCCACCCACACCTTAGCTCCCCACAGCAAGAGGAGCGTCACTACGAAAATAGCTACGATGTTGCCCCAAAGGATAGGAGCTATCAGTTTTTTAAAGAAATTGTTCATCTACCCGGATTGAATTTGAATATAATCGTTGAATTTCGCCTCAAAGGTAAGAAATAAATATAAAAAAAAGAAGTAAATCTCTTTACTTCTTCCTCTTTATCCCCGAAAACACGGTTTATTTACCATGTTTTTCGTCAGAAACAGTAAGTTTCTTACGACCCTTAGCGCGACGCGCTGCCAAAACTCTACGACCGTTAGCAGTCTGCATTCTCTGACGGAAGCCATGCTTGTTGCTTCTTCTTCTGTTGTGAGGTTGAAATGTTCTCTTCATTGCTATATATTTTTATTGTTATTCATTTTTAGCGGTGCAAAAGTAGCTATTTTTTTCCAAATAGCAAAGAATTAGTGCAATTTCTCGCTCAACTTTTGTATTTTTTGGGGAAAACTATTAACTTTGCACCCGAATTGGAACGATTAAGAACGAAAATATAAAGATAACATAGAAAAAAGTTTTGTTTTATGATTAATGCACAAGACATTAAAAATGGTGTTTGCATCCGCATGGACGGCAAACTGTACTTCGTGGTAGAGTTTCTTCACGTGAAGCCGGGAAAAGGAAACACTTTTATGCGCACCAAGTTGAAGAATGTAGTAAACGGTTTGGTAGTAGAGAAGCGTTTCAACATCGGCGAGAAGCTTGAAGATGTGCGCGTTGAGCGTCGTCCATACCAGTTCTTGTATAAGGAGGGTGAGGATTTCATCTTTATGAACCAGGAGACTTACGACCAAATTCCTATCGCTCACGATTTGATTACGGGTGTTGACTTCATGAAGGAGGGTGACATCATCGAGGTGGTTTCCGATGCTTCTACCGAGACGGTTCTCTTTGGTGAGATGCCGGTGAAGACTGTCCTGAAGATTACTTACTGTGAGCCGGGTCTGAAGGGTGATACCGCTACCAACGCTACGAAGCCTGCTACCGTTGAGACAGGTGCTACCGTTCGCGTACCTTTGTTCGTTAACGAGGGTGAGTCTATCGAGGTGGATACTCGCGACGGTTCATACGTTAACCGTGTGAAGTAAGATGTGTAATGTCCTCTTTATGGGGGATTTTCAATAAAAAAGCAGAACTCCTTGGAGTCCTGCTTTTTTGTTATAACGTTGTTTCGCCTTCTTCGTAGTTCTCTACGTAGAGTCGCTCTCCGTCGAAGGTGGCAAAGGTGAACTGACCGAACCAGTCTCCCAGTATTGCCATCTGGCAGTCTTGGGTGAGTTGCAGGTGCAACTCTATGTGGCGATGCCCAAAGATGAAGTAGTTGATGTCGGGATGTGTCTGCAAGTATTCCTTGGCAAACTTCACCAAATACTCGTCGTTCTCGCCCAAGTAAGGCGGGTCGCCTCCCTCTATACCATGCTTTAACCTACTGTTTTTTGCCCAGTTAAGTGCTACGGGGAAGGTAAGGTCCGGGTGAACCCACGACAGTAGACGTTGACACATCTTGTTGCGGAACACCTTGCGCAGGAGACGGAACTTAGGATCCGGGTCGCCCAAGCCATCGCCGTGCCCCAGGAAGAACACCTTATCGCCCAGCTCCAGGGTGCAGCAATCGTGATGCACCACACAACCACACTCCTTCTCCAAGTAGTCGCCGCACCACATATCATGGTTTCCCACAAAGAAGTGAACCTCTATGCCCGCATCGGTAAGTTCGCTTATCTTGCCCAGTAGGCGAGTGAACCCCCGCGGTACCACATACTTGTATTCGAACCAAAAGTCGAACATATCCCCCATCATGTACACCGCCTCCGCTTTCTCCTTGATACCATCGAGGAAGCGCACCAATCTACGCTCCTGCGTTCTACGGTGTTGCAGTGCCAGACAACCTAGGTGAGCGTCGGCTATAAAATAGATGTTCTTCATATACCAACCATTTATGCAAAGCCCAAATCCAGCTTCGCCTCTTCTGTCATCATATCCTTGTCCCACTCCGGCTCAAAGACCAGGTTTACCACCGCACTCTTCACACCGGTGATGCCCTCCAGTTTCTGCTGCACATCCTCCATGATGAAGTCGGCTGCCGGACAATTGGGAGCCGTAAGCGTCATATCTACCGTAAGACTGAAGTCATCTGCCAAGTCAATCTTGTAGATCAACCCCAAGTCGTATATGTTTACCGGAATCTCCGGGTCGTACACTGTTTTGAGTACCTCAACGATTCTTTCTTCTATCGCCTGCTTGTTAGGTTCCATATCTGCTTTAATCTTTGATTACTACTATATTTTACCGGCATCGGAGAAGCTATAAAAGCCCCCGTCTGCCACTATCACGTGGTCTAAAAACCGTATATTCAAAAGTTTGCACGCCGCACAGACACGCTCGGTCAGGTGCTCGTCGCTCTTGCTGGGGCGTGTGTTGCCCGACGGATGGTTGTGGCACAACGCTATGGTAGATGCCGACGACTCCAGTGCGTGCTTCATGACCAGACGGATGTCTACGGTGGTTTCCGTGTATCCACCCTTGCCTATCAGCTCCTTGCCTATCACCCGGCTCGCATTGTTCATGAGCAATACGTAGCACTCTTCTACCGGAGAATCCTGCATATAGGGCAGGAAATAGCCATATATATCGTCGGGTGACGTAATTTGCGGTCGCTCCTCGGGCGTACACATCGCCCTACGTTTGCCCAACTCACACGCCGCCAGTATGGTAACGGCCTTTGCCGGACCTATGCCATTGAAGCGGCACAACTCCTTATCGGTCATCTTCCCCAGTGTGTTCAAGTTGTTCTTGCACCGCTCCATAACCCGTTTCATAAGCTCCACCGCCGATTCCTGCGGGGTGCCCGATCCTATAAGGATAGCCAACAGCTCTGCATTGGTAAGAGCCCCGGCTCCCTTTGCCATCATCTTCTCTCGTGGTCTGTCTTCCTCAGCCCATTGGTTGATACTCAACCTCTTCCCATCTTGACATTCCGCCATAGAAACTATTTATAGAAATTCTTTTCAAACGCCGAGAACTCTCCCCGGTGTAATACCAATCGCTCCACCGCTGCCCGTATGAACCCGGAACCGTAGCCCGTGAGTTGTACGTAGGATGCTACAATAGAGAGTAAGCCAATCTTTATGCTGCGGTTCTGCACAGCAGCATCCACGCCTACCAACAGGGTGAACAACACCATGGGAATGAGCAAAATACCCATCCACGGCAACCAAGCACTCTCCGGTGTACAGCACCACAATGCAACCCCTGCAATCAGCGCCAACACCGCTAGCACTATATATAAGGTAAACGCGCACGGTAGTATGTGTACCAACTTCAGGCTCTCCGGATACTTAACATACAGATTGATGCGGGCGATACCCGAGTTGCACACCTGGCGGAAGAACTTACGCAAGTCCGTACGCCGCTTATGCCACACCCACGCCTCCGGGAACAACCTACAACGGTAGCCGCCCTTAAAGATGCGGATGCTAAAGTCTATATCCTCGCCGAAGCGCATGGCCGAGAAACCGCCAAGTGCCTCGTACACCGAACGTTTTACCCCCATATTGAAGCTGCGCGGATAGAACTTATCCATCTTCTTCTTCTTGCTACCGCGAATGCCTCCCGTAGTAAAGAAGGAGGTCATGGAATAGTTGATAGCCTTCTGCACCGGAGTAAAAGAATCGTGTGCGCGATCCGGTCCGCCGAAAGCATCGGCAGGCGATGCCTGCAACTCCGCCTCCACTGCCGCAAGATACCCCGGAGGTAGCACACAGTCGGAGTCCAATATGATACAATACTCCCCGGCAGCGCGCTCCACACCATAGTTGCGCGTCTGTCCCGGTCCGGAATTCGGCTTGGAATAATAGTGCAGTTCCAACCGGTTTTCGTACTCCTTCACCACCTCCTCGCACGGAAGTGTAGAGCCATCGTCTACCACCACCACCTCGAAGTCACGAAACGTCTGTTCCGTGAGACTCTCCAAAAGTTCGTGTACCTCGTCCGGTCGGTTGTACACGGGTATAATCAATGAATATTTCATTCTTATTTCAATTGAGCAACAAAGATACGACAAGCAACGAGAATAAACAAATTTATTTTGAAAATCTCTTGACGAAAATCAAGAAAAAGCCGATTCGCTCAAAAAACGAACCGGCTATAATTGATATTTCTCCAAAAAACCTTACCTTTGCACCATGTTTTTCATGGTATTAGATTTAAGGTTAATGGAGATTGGTTGTCGGGATGATAACCAATTTTTTTTGTACCTTATCAAGCCAACAGATTCATTGTATCGGTTGCAATCATCAACTCCTCATCGGTAGGAATGACACAAACGGTTACTTTGCTGTCGTCGGCACTGATAATGCTCTCCGTAGCACGGCAAGCGTGGTTCTTAGCCTCGTCTACCTTGATACCCATATACTCCAGTCCCTCGGTTGCACCCTCGCGCACCTGCCACTGGTTCTCACCGGCACCACCGGTAAATACTATGATGTCTACGCCACCCATTGCAGCTGCATACGCACCAATGTATTTCTTGATACGGTAGGTGTACATCTCCTTGGCTACACGACACTTGTTGTCGCCTGCCTCGATGCCTGCAAGAATGTCGCGGAAGTCGCTTGACTTCTCGGAAACACCTGCCAGACCGCTCTTCTTGTTCAACAGGGCAGAGACGCCGGCTGTATCCAGATTCAGTTTGTCCATGAGGTAGGTCACGGCACCTGCATCGATGTCGCCGGAACGAGTACCCATCATCAAGCCCTCCAACGGGGTAAGACCCATGGTGGTATCTACGCTCTTGCCATCCTTAACAGCGGTGATGGAACCACCGTTACCTATGTGGCAGGTGATGATGCGTTTGCCCTCGGAAGTGGTGTTCAAGAACTCGCAAACACGCTGTGATACATAGCGATGGCTGGTTCCGTGGAAACCGTAACGGCGTACGTGGTACTGCTCGTAGAGGTTGTAGGGGAGTGCATAGAGATATGCGTAGTCCGGCATGGTTTGGTGGAAGGCGGTATCGAATACACCTACCTGTGGCAGTCCCGGCATGAGTTCGCTAACTGCGTTTACACCCTTCATGTTGGCTGGGTTGTGGAGTGGAGCCAGGTCGTTGCAGCTCTCGAATACTTCCAGTACCTCGGGGGTAAGGATTACGCTCTTGTTGAACTTCTCACCACCGTGTACCATACGGTGACCTACGGCATCAATCTCCTTCAGGTCGGAGATAACGCCCACCTCGGGGTCGGTCAATAGACCCAGGATGAACTTAACGCCCTCGGTATGCTCCGGTATATCGTGCTCAATGGTACGCTTCTCGCCGTTAGCAAGTTTCACCTTAACAAAAGCACCGTCCAAGCCTACACGCTCTGCACCGCCGCTTGTCATTACGCTCTTGTCGTCCATGTTGTACAGTGCGTACTTAATGGAGGAAGAGCCACAGTTTAATACTAGTATCTTCATTTAATTACAATGTGTTATTCTTTTTACCTTATATATATATTTACTTCTTGGCATCCATAGCCTGGCAAGAGGTGATGGCTACCATCTTGTAGATATCGTCTACGGAGCAACCGCGACTCAGGTCGTTTACCGGACGTGCTATACCTTGGAGGATAGGACCCAGAGCCTCGGCACCACCCAGACGCTGTACCAGCTTATAAGAGATGTTACCCACCTCTAGAGAGGGGAATACCAGCACGTTGGCATGACCGGCAATCTCGCTGCCCGGAGCCTTCTTCTCGCCAACGAATGGAACCAGCGCTGCATCGGCCTGCAGTTCGCCGTCTACCTTCAGGTTGGCATCCATCTCGTGAGCCAGGCGGGTAGCCTCAACCACCTTGTCTACCACCTCGTGCTTTGCGCTACCCTTGGTTGAGAAGCTCAGCATAGCAACTCTAGGGTCGGCAAAACCGGCAACACTCTTGGCGGTCTGTGCGGTACAAACGGCAATCTGAGCCAACTGGTTGGCATCGGGAACCGGAGTAACAGCCACATCACCCACTACCAATACACCGTTCTCACCATACTCCTTCTTGTCGGTGATGAGCAGCATAGCACCACTTACGCAGCTGATGCCCGGAGCACACTTAATAATCTGCAAAGCGGGACGCAGGGTATCGCCTGTGGTAGAGAGAGCACCGGAAATCTGTCCGTCGGCACCGTCGGTCTTGATAATCATGCAACCCAGGTAAAGAGGGTTCTTTACCAACTCACGAGCCTTCTCTATGGTAAGTCCCTTGTTCTTACGCAGTTCATAGAGTTTCTCTGCATACTCCTCGGACTTCGGGTTGTTCTCCGGGTCGATGAGGGTTGCCTTGCCTATGTGGGTAAGACCGAACTTCTCACACAGAGCTTGTACTTTTGCCGGATTACCAATCAGGATAAGATCGGCAATGTCGTCTGCCAGCACTTGGTCGGCAGCTTTCAAGGTGCGTTCCTCTTCTGCCTCGGGCAGAACGATACGCTGTTTGTTCGCCTTTGCGCGAGCAATGATTTGTTCTACTAGTGTCATTTGATTATTTCTTTTTATACTTATTCTCTAAAAATCGATACAAAAGTACAGAATAATTTATAAAAAAGGCATCCTTTTGCCAATTATTTTGGTAAAAAGAAAAATTGTTGTGTAAATCAGTCGGTCTCTTCGGTTAGAATGCGCTCCAACTCCTCGGCGCTGAGTCGTAATCGGAGGGTTCCGCTCTTGGCTATGGAGATGCCGCCGGTCTCCTCGGATACAATGATGGCGAGGGCATCGGTTTCTTGCGATATACCCATGGCGGCACGGTGGCGTAGTCCTAGTTCCTTGGGGATGTCCATGTTGTGCGATACGGGCAGGATGCAGCCGGCGGAGTGGATGCGTTTGTTGCTTATCACCATGGCACCGTCGTGTAACGGACTGTTCTTAAAGAAGATGTTTTCTATGAGCCGTTGGTTGATGTTTGCGTCTATGTTCTCGCCGGTGCTCATCACTTCGTTGAGGGCTATCTCCCCTTCTATCACGATGAGGGCTCCCTGCTTCTGCTTACTCATGCTCATGCATGCCATGACGAGTGGCAGGATGTCGGTACGTTCGGTGGCGCGTTTCTTTTTGCCCAATAGCACGTGCAGGAAGCGGGCTACATGGTTTTGCGAGCCCAGCGTGAGCAGGAACCTGCGTATCTCTTCCTGGAAGAGGACGATGAGTGCCAATACGCCTACACTCACCAACTTATCCAGGATGCTGCCCAGCAACTTCATCTCTATAATCTGGGAGACAAAGAGCCATACAATTACGAATATCAAGATGCCAAAGAATACATTAAGCGAACGGGACCGCTTCATTACTTTGTAGCCGTAATAAAGCAGTATCGCCACCAGGAGGATATCTATGGCATCTATGATTCCGAAATTGAGGACGAGGTTCATCTTTCGTAGGGATAACGAATTTTGTTAACGATTTGTACGGCTTCTACTGCCTGTTTCACATCGTGTACTCTCAGGATGTGTGCGCCTTGGGTAAGGGCAAAGGTGTTGAGGATGGTGGTGCCGTTTAGTGACTCTTGTGGAGTGGTTCCAAAGAGTTTATAAATCATAGACTTGCGGGAGATGCCTACCAGTACGGGGAGGTCGAACATCTTGAACTCGTTCATGTGTTGCATGAGTTCGTAGTTCTGCTCCAGTGTCTTACCGAAACCAAATCCGGGATCCAGAATGATATCTTTTTGTCCCAGGTCGCGCAGTTGTTGCAATTTTTCGGCAAAGTAGATGAATACATCCTTTACAAAGGACTGGTATTGTGTCATCTGTTGCATGGTTTGGGGGGTGCCGCGCATGTGCATAAGTATATAAGGTACTCCCAGGCGTGCCACGGTTTCGAACATACGTGCATCCAGCATACCGCCGGAGATGTCGTTGATAATCTGTACGCCATACTCCTCTACGCACATCTTGGCTACATCTGCCCGGAAGGTGTCTACGGAGATTATGGTGTCGGGATACTCGCGACGGATGGCAATGAGGGCTTCACGCAGGCGTCGCATCTCCTCTTCGGTGGTTACTTCATCGGCACCCGGTCTAGAGGAGTAGGCACCTATGTCTACAATGGAGCCTCCCTCCTGTTGTATCTGTTTTACTCGGTTCAGTATGTTCTGTTCTCCTGCGGTACGACTTTCGGCGTAGAATGAATCGGGGGTGACGTTCAGGATACCCATCACCTGAGGGGTGTCGAGGGATAGCAGGCGTCCGCCTATATTTAAACTGTATGATATGGGTTCAATCATCTTACTTTTCTTCTTAATTGTTTCGGCTGCAAAGATACTATTTTTTTGCACAAGACGACAAAAAGGGGGACACAAAATACAACAAATCTCTAAAAAGTGCTACCAACAACGGGGCGTAGCACACTTTTTGGGGGTCTAAGTATCCGTCGTCTCATATTTTATTGTACTTTTGTCCCTTGTTTAAAACCATAAATAGGAGAAGACAAATGGAAATAGAAAAATTATATGCGCTCTTTGTGGAACATCCGGTGGTGACAACCGACAGTCGTGACTGTCCGGCGGATTCCATCTTTTTTGCTCTAAAGGGGGAGTCTTTCAACGGAAATGCTTATGCTACGGCGGCGCTGAATAAGGGCTGTGCTTATGCGGTGATTGACGAGAAGAAATATGCTGTCCCGGGGGATGGGCGTTATCTAGTGGTGGAGGATGTGCTCAAGACTCTCCAAGCATTGGCGCATTATCATCGTGAACAGCTCAGGACGCCTGTTATTGAGGTGACGGGTACGAACGGTAAGACGACTACCAAGGAGTTGCTGGCTGCGGTGTTGAAACAGAAGTTCAGCGTGCATTATACGCAGGGTAACTTCAACAACCATATTGGTGTGCCTAAAACTTTGTTGCAGTTGACGCGTGAGCATGAGATTGCGGTGATTGAAACGGGTGCCAACCATCCGGGCGAGATAAAGACGTTGGCGGAGATTGTGGATCCGGATTATGGTCTTATTACCAATGTGGGTAAGGCGCACTTGGCGGGCTTTGGTTCCTTCGAGGGGGTTATCAGTACCAAGGGGGAGTTGTACGATTATCTGCGTACCAAGAAGGAGAGTACTGTTTTCTTGTCCAACGATAGTCCTTATTTGAAACCCATTGCGCACCACCTTAAACAGGTGTTGTATGGTGCTCCTACGTCGACGGCTAAGTTGGCGGTGGAGGGTGAGGTGGTTTCCAACATCCCGTTCTTATCTTTCCGTTGGCGTGTTCCGGAGGGGGCTTGGCACACGGTGCAGACGCATCTGGTGGGGGCGTACAATATAGACAATCTTTTGTCGGCTATTACCGTGGGTATCTATTTTGGTGTGGCTCCCGAGAAGATGGATGCTGCACTTGCGGAATACGTTCCTCGCAACAATCGTTCTCAGTTTACGCAGACGGAGAAGAATCAACTCATTGTGGATGCTTACAATGCCAATCCTACCAGTATGATGGCGGCGTTGCAGAACTTCCGCGACATAAAGGCTCCTCACAAGATGGTTATCTTGGGTGAGATGCGTGAGTTGGGTGATTATAGCAACGAGGAGCATCGTAAGGTGGTAGAGTTCTTGCAGGGTATCGATTGTGAGCAGGTTTGGTTGGTTGGCGAGGCGTTTAAGGCGGTTGCTCCGCAGGGGGTTCGCACTTTTGCCGATGTAGAGGAGGTGAAGGATGCCATCCGGCAGGAGTCGTTGCAGGATAGACTCATCTTAATAAAGGGTAGTAACGGAACTAAGTTGTTCCAACTCCCGGAGATGCTGTAATAGAAAAATAAAGATGTAATGCCTGATGATTATAAAACCGGATTAAATTTAGGTAGATAATAAGAGGTTATGAAAAAAGTTCTATTAATTTCATTAGCAATATTGGTAATATTGGTAGGATTAGTTTTAGGGGCTAGTAGAATGACAGGCTCCCAATTGGTTAAAACTCATGATAGGGTGCAAACTTATACATTACCAAAAGAGGTTAGGGAGGAGTTGTCAGATATTTATATGACTGAACCTATGGATATTATAAGGTACAGCATTAAATATACAGCTTATAAATTAGAGTTCTCAGAAAAGAATGATTTAAATAAAGGAAACGCTAATTGCGTAGGCTATGCTCGATATTGTTCTGCTGTTGCCAATTTTATTTCAAGAAATTCTGGCTTAGGAAATATTGCTAAGCCTGTCGTTGGTATAATCAAGTATAATGGCATGGATTTATGCCAATTCGTTAGCTCTAAAATGCCTTCTACAAAGTTGAAAAATTTTTTTAAAGACCATGATTTTGTAGAGTTTTTGGTTGGAAATAGTGTTGTTTATGCTGATCCGTGTTTATACGATCTAACTGGTAATGAATGTAGAACTTGGAAATA
>CAYOKO010000032.1:0-18221 GCA_964404555.1 uncultured Bacteroidaceae bacterium
TTGTAGGAGACACACGCATTATGGCAGCCGGTACTGTGTGGTGAGACTATAACCTGCGTCCCTTCCTTATGTATTGCAATAGTCCTTTCGTTGTAGACGGATGAATCTCCCAAGATTTACACAAGCTGTCTTACTCCTCCACAAATGTGGTGGCACTGCGTGGTGGGAGTATTGCCTCCTTTTGTGCCGTGCCTACGGGAGAGAGATTCTCGTGGCTGCGGTCGGAGGTGCGATATAGCTTCCACGTAGTTGTGCGACCGTCTATCGTGAGTTCCAGAGGACTTGTACGCTCTGCGTAATTGAGAGCCACTACTACACGTTTACCATCCTTGTTTGTGTATGCCGAGAGCATCACACCATACGGTTGTGTATCACCCTCCGGGATAACGGTTCCTGCGGTATCCGATACCTCTACATCCAAGCGCTTGGCTCCCGGACGAACAAAACGACTGTAGTTGCCCATGGTCCACATCTGCTTGGAATCTACCGCATAGCCGGAGTGCATTCCGTCGTGCGAGTAGATGCGAATCAATCCATCCTTATAATTACCCCCGGCAGCACGCCACCACGACCAACTGCAGGCATTGCCGTAGACCATGTCGTAATGAATCATACGGGCTACGTAAAGGGCTGTTTTCATGGAGAAGTCGAAACCTCCTCCCCCACCAATCTCCTCATCGTTGCTCATGATGCAGACTTCGCTCTGCCAGTAATCCAGACCGTAGTTGCGGAGTGTATCTCGCAGAGCCATACGTGTTTGGCGCATTTGCTCCACGGGGGTATTGGTCCAGTAGGCGTGTCCTAGAACCACGTTCGGGATGTTGGAAAGTCCCTTAATGTATGTCTTGGTGCTATCCTTGCCAAAGAGTGTGTGGATGGTGTTGCCTCGCTCCCATCCGGCTTCGTAAATGCCCAGTAGACAGCGGATGTCCGAACTCTCGTTGAGCAGTATCTGTGTATCCATTTTCTTGGATTTAAATGACTTGTTCACTTCCTTTGCTAGGCGTGCTATCTCCCGATTGGTGGCAGGTGAGCCCTCCTGCTTCGGACCCAACCAGTTCCAGTGGCCATCGGGTTCGTTAACGGGACTTATATAGTTGATTTTCACTCCGTCCACAGCCTCTATCTTTTGCACTGCGGTGGAGAGAAAACGAGCGAAATCGTCGTAGCAATCCTTCTTTAGGTTGATGTCTCCTCCCCTGCCCGTGTTGGTTGCCAGACCGTTTTGGGTGAACTGCACCGGTGCCGAATTGCAGAACAGTAGTAAGTAAGGAACTCCTCGCTGTTGAGCCATTTTCAGGAATTTACGCTGTCCTGCTTGGCGCGACATATCCCAGGTACCATCCGGTTGCAACAGACACTCCGTGCGGGTATCTCGGTTAATCTGTGAAGAGTCTCCCTGCTCTGCACTCCCCGCCCCCAGGTTCATACGCCAAAGAGACAAACCGATACCCTTGGGTTGTCCCGTAGCATCCGTCTCCATGCTAAACAACCAGTCGGCAATCTGCTCTTGTTGTTCCTCCTTCCATAGTCCCAGGAACTGCATACTCCATGCATCCGAAGCACCAAAGTGTAGTACCGTCTGTTCCGGTCGGTCGGTACGTATGTTGTAGCAATACGGGGCAGGCGATGTTGCCCCCGTGTGGTGCCGTCTGTGCATCTTCTGCGCAGAGATGTTAACGCTTACGAGGCAAAGAGTAAATAGCAGTAACCCCTTGTTGATGAGTGATGTAGTAGTCTTCTTCATAGAGATAATTCTTTTTCTTTGCGTCAAAAGTAGTAAAAAAATTGCAAACTCCCCTCCTATTCCTCTATTTTTCATTACCTTTGTATCAAGAAATAATAAAACGTATGATAAAGCAGATAGACCAAAAGAAGCTAAAAGAGCAACTCTATACCATCATCTTCGGTACCGATACCTTTTGGGGAAAGACCTTCGATGTGGCATTGATAGTGTGCATTATCCTGAGTGTGCTCATCACCATATTCGAGAGTTCCATAGACGATGCTGTACTCTCGGTAGCCGACCTGATGCATACCCATGATAGCGGTGTTAAAGAATTGACACACAAGGGACTGATAGTACTGGAGTATGCCTTCAATATCTTCTTTACGCTGGAGTATATCGTTCGCATCTACTGTTCTCCCAAGCCCAAGCGTTACATACTGAGTTTCTTTGGCATTGTAGACCTTCTCTCCATTCTGCCCTTCTATCTCGCTTTCATATTCTCCGGTGCACGTTTCCTGCTCATCATCCGCTCCTTCCGTTTGATACGCGTTTTTCGTGTCTTTAAGCTCTTCAACTTTCTGGAGGAGGGAAACTTGTTGCTCCTCTCCCTGCAGCGCAGTTTCTCCAAGATATTTGTCTTCTTCTGCTTTGTGCTGATACTCAACATCTGCATAGGTACCCTTATGTACGTGATTGAAGGCAAGCAACCCGGCACTCCATTTACCAATATCCCCAATGGAATCTACTGGAGTATTGTGACGATGAGTACCGTAGGCTATGGCGATATCACCCCTTCCACCCCCATCGGGAAGTTTCTGTCGGCTGCTGTTATGTTACTGGGTTACACTATAATAGCCGTGCCCACCGGCATCGTATCTGCCACCATGATAAAAGAGAATGAACGTCGCAAACGATACGTTTGTCCCAACTGCGGATACCGCAAACACAGTGCCGAGGCTCGCTATTGCAGTCACTGCGGACACCCCATAATGATGGGTAAAACAGAGAAGAAGTAGACGTACTAGTTCATCTTTTTCTACCTTTTTCTGCGTTTGATTGGCGGAAAAGTTGTACCTTTGTGCAAAATAAAATCAAACGAATGGCAAAAAAGGAATTAACCCCCATGATGCAGCAGTTTTATGACCTAAAGGCCAAAAACCCGGATGCTGTGATGCTCTTTAGATGTGGGGATTTTTACGAGACCTACTGTGAGGATGCTGTAGTAGCAGCCGAGATACTCGGCATCACTCTAACCCGACGCAACAATGGCGGCAAAGCCGGTGAACCCATCGATATGGCAGGATTCCCCTACCACGCACTGGATACTTATCTACCCAAGTTGATACGTGCCGGAAAGCGCGTGGCTATCTGCGACCAATTGGAGGACCCGAAACTAACCAAAAAGTTGGTGAAACGAGGTATTACCGAGCTGGTTACACCGGGTGTTGCGCTGAGCGATAACGTGCTGACATACAAGGAAAATAACTTCCTTGCCGCGGTGCACTTCGGTAAAGGAATGTGTGGTGTGGCGTTTCTGGATATATCTACCGGAGAGTTCCTTGTGTCCGAGGGTACTCTGGAATACGTAGACAAGCTTCTTGCCAATTTTGCCCCCAAAGAGGTCCTTTATGAACGTGGCAAGAAACTTATGTTCGAAGGCAACTTCGGTACCAAACAGTTTACCTTTGAGTTGGACGACTGGTGCTTCCAAGAGCAAACATCCCGCGAGAAACTTTTGAAACACTTTGAGGTAAAGAACCTTAAAGGATTCGGTATAGAACCCCTCAAGTGTGCTATAACCGCTGCCGGAGCCATCCTGCAATACCTGGAGATGACGCAGCATTCGCACATAGGTCACATCACCGGAATCTCCCGAATAGAGGAGGAGAGGTATGTACGTCTCGATAAGTTTACCGTACACAGTCTGGAACTTCTTGGCAGCATGAACGAGGGCGGAGACTCGCTGCTGGGTGTTATGGATCGCACCATATCGCCCATGGGAGCCCGTTTGCTGAAGCGTTGGTTGCTTTTTCCACTCAAGGAGATAAAAGGTATAACCGCCCGTCAAGATGTGGTGGAATACTTCTTTCGTGAACCGGAATTTAAGGAGTTGGTAAGGGATCAGTTGCAGTTTGTTGGCGATTTGGAACGCATCATCTCCAAGGTTGCCGTGGGACGTGTCAATCCGCGAGAGGTGGTGCAGTTGAAGGTCGCTCTCCAAGCTGTTGAAATCATAAAGAAAGCCTGCGAGAAGGCGCAGGATGCCACTTTGAAACAGATAGGAGAGCAGCTCAACCTATGTGCTACCATACGCGATAGAATAGAGAAGGAGGTTCGTCCCGATCCACCCATTTTGCTCGCCAAGGGCGGCGTAATAGCCGATGGGGTAGACAGCGAACTCGATGACCTGCGAAACATAGCATACAAGGGCAAGGATTATCTCCTGCAAATGCAAGCACGTGAAGTAGAAAAAACGGGCATACAAAGTCTGAAAATAGGCTTTAACAACGTCTTTGGCTACTACATGGAGGTGCGCAATACTTATAAAGAGATGGTACCGCCGGAGTGGATACGTAAGCAGACGCTGGTATCTGCCGAGCGCTACATCACACAGGAACTCAAGGATTACGAGGAGAAGATATTGGGTGCGGAGGAGAAGATATTGTCTCTCGAGAACAAGCTCTACAGTGATTTGGTAAGTTCCATCATGGAGTATATACCTGCTATACAGGTAAATGCCACCATGTTGGCACGTTTGGACTGTTTGCTTTCTCTGGCACAAGTGGCGGAGGAGAATCGCTATATTCGTCCGGTGGTGGACGAATCGGAGGTTATCGATATAAAGAAAGGACGTCATCCCGTGATAGAGCGCCGTATGCCGGTGGGAGAGGAGTATGTGGCAAACGATGTCTACCTGGACAATGAGAAGCAGCAAATCATCATTATCACCGGTCCCAATATGGCGGGTAAGTCTGCACTCCTTCGCCAGACGGCGTTGATAACTCTGATGGCACAGATAGGTTCTTTTGTTCCGGCAGAGAGTGCTCGCATTGGTATGGTGGATAAGATTTTTACTCGTGTGGGCGCAAGCGATAACATCTCTATGGGTGAATCTACCTTTATGGTGGAGATGAGTGAGGCTTCCAACATCCTGAATAATGTGACGGATAGGAGTTTGGTGTTGTTCGATGAGTTGGGACGTGGTACTTCTACGTACGATGGCATCAGCATCGCTTGGGCGATTGTGGAGCACTTGCACGAGAGTAAGAAGGGTAGGGCACGTACCTTGTTTGCTACTCACTATCACGAGCTGAACGAGATGGAGAAGCTCTTTCCGCGCATACAGAATTACAATGTATCCGTAAAGGAGTGTAACGGTCGTGTTATCTTCCTGCGTAAGTTGGAGAAGGGGGGGAGTGAGCACTCTTTCGGTATCCATGTGGCGCGGTTGGCGGGTATGCCAAGGGATATAGTAGACCGTGCCAACGATATACTGGTGGAGCTGGAGCGTAACAATTCCAAGAGCGGTTCTGCGGTGAATGTGGACAATATGAAACCGGGGCAGGGGAGTCTACAGGGTGGTATGCAACTGAATTTCTTCCAGTTGGACGACCCGGTACTCTGTCAGATTCGTGATGAGATACTTAATCTGGATGTGAACAACTTAACGCCTCTGGAGGCACTCAATAAGTTGAACGATATTAAAAAAATAGTGAAGGGGAAATAACCTCCTTCACTATTTTTTTATGCTTTCTTCCATCCTTTGACCATGCAATAAACACCTAGAAGGATGAAGGGGATGCTTAGAATTTGTCCCATATCTATGGGGAGAGCCGCCTCGAATGCCGACTGAATCTCCTTGGTGTACTCTATAAAGAAGCGTGCCGTGAAGATGGTGGTAAGGCAAAAGCCAAAGTAAAAACCGGTGCCTACCTTCTTAGGGAAACGCTTGTAGAGCTGCAATCCAGCAATAAATATTATAAGGTAAACTATCGCCTCGTACAGCTGTCCCGGATGTCTGGGAAGTCCGTCTACACGTTCAAAGATGAAGGCCCATGGCACATCCGTAGGCTTACCGATAATCTCCGAATTCATAAGGTTTCCTATGCGAATAAGACACGCCACGATGGGGGTGGTGATGGCTATGTTGTCCAGTACCGTACGCAGCGGAAGTTTTGTCTTGCGAACGTATAGGTAGAGTGCAATCATGAGTCCCAAGGTACCTCCATGACTTGCCAATCCTTCGTATCCTATGTACTTCCAATCGCCGTTGGGCAGGAAGCGTATGGGTACAAACATCTCGATAAAAGGCTTTACGCCGCTTAGAAAGTAGTTGGGTTCGTAGAACAGACAGTGCCCCAAACGAGCCCCCACAAAGATGCCTATGAAGCAGTATAAGAACAGCGGTTCAAACAGTTCCTGCTTGATATTCTGTTGCTTGTACAGTCGTTGCATGATAAAGTATCCCGACAACAGTCCCAGTGCCCAGCAGATGGAGTACCAACGTACAGAGCCAAAAGGACCTAGGGCGGGATTCCAGTCGATGAATAGGAGAGAGGTAAGCATGATGGTGTACACTATACGTTAAAGCGGAAGTGCATGATATCGCCATCCTGCACCACATATTCTTTACCCTCGACACCCAGTTTACCTGCCTCACGGACAGCACTTTCGGAGCCGTATTTTATGTAATCGTCGTACTTGATTACCTCGGCACGGATGAATCCCTTCTCAAAGTCGGTATGGATAACACCGGCACACTGGGGAGCCTTCCAACCGTCGCGATAGGTCCATGCCTTTACCTCCATTTCACCGGCGGTGATGAAGGTACGCAGGTTCAATAGATGATATATAGCCTTGATGAGTCGGTTACATCCGGACTCCTGCAGACCTAAATCCTCCAGGAACATCTGCTTCTCTTCGTAGGTTTCCAGTTCGGCAATATCGGCCTCTGTCTGTGCTGCAACAACCAGTAATTCAGCATTCTCATCCTTGATAGCCTCGCGAACGGCATCCACGTAAGCATTGCCCGTAGCAGCCGATGCCTCGTCTACGTTGCACACATAGAGCACCGGTTTGGAGGTTAGCAGGAAGAGGTTCTTGGCTACGTTGTTCTCATCCTCCGTTTCGAAGGTAACGGTACGAGCCGACTTACCCTGCAACAGTGCCTCTTGATAGGCTTGCAATACGTTGTACTCAATCTTTGCCAACTTATCGCCGCCCACCTGTGCCTGCTTCTTTACTTTCTGCATCTTTGCATCGATGGTATCAAGATCCTTCAGCTGCAACTCAGCATCGATAATCTCCTTGTCTCTCACCGGGTTAACGCTACCGTCTACGTGTACAATATTGCCATCATCGAAGCAACGGAGTACGTGGATAATAGCATCGGTCTCACGAATATTTCCCAGGAACTGATTGCCCAGTCCTTCTCCCTTGCTTGCACCCTTTACCAGTCCGGCAATGTCCACAATCTCGCATGTAGCCGGAACAATGCGTCCCGGATGAATCAGTTCCGCCAACTTTGTGAGGCGGTCATCGGGTACGGATACCTGTCCCAACTGGGCGTCGATGGTACAAAACGGGAAGTTCGCTGCCTGTGCCTTAGCACTTGAAAGGCAGTTGAATAGGGTAGACTTGCCCACGTTTGGCAGTCCTACTATACCTGCTTTTAAAGCCATATTTCTTGTTTGTTTTTGTTATTCTGCTGCAAAATTAGTTCAAAGTGGTTGAATAATCAAATGTTTACCTCTTTTTTTGCACGTGTGCGGGTACTTATTTTTAATGTGCTTCCAACCAGTTTGCTCCCCATCCGAAGTCTGCTTTCAGTGGAACGTGCATCTCGCAGGCGTGCTCCATTTCCTCTATAACAATCTGTTGCACACGCTCTTTCTCCTCTGGGTAGACGTTGAAATTCAGTTCGTCATGAACCTGTATAATCATCTGTGAGCGTAGTCCTTCCTCCTTGAATCTGCGGTAGATGCGAATCATTGCTATCTTTACCAGGTCGGCAGCACTTCCCTGGATGGGGGAGTTGATGGCATTGCGTTCGGCATAACCGCGCACCGTAGCATTGTGCGAGAGGATGTCCGGTAGGTAGCAACGACGTTTAAAGATGGTTTCCGTGTACCCTTTCTCACGTGCCATTGCAATGCTCTTGTCCATATATGCTTTTACCTTGGGGTAGGTGGCAAAGTATTCGTCGATAAGTTCCTTTGCTTCGCTACGTTTCACATCCATTCGTTCTGCCAATCCAAAGGCGCTGATGCCATAGATGATACCGAAGTTGGCTGTTTTCGCTTTGCTGCGTTCGCTGCGGGTCACCTCGTCAATATTTTTCTTAAACACTTTTGCTGCCGTAGCGGCATGGATATCGCTGTCGGAGCGGAATGCTTCTACCATGTTTTCGTCTTCGCTCAGGTGCGCCATTACACGCAACTCTATCTGTGAGTAGTCGGCAGAGAAGAAGAGGCAGCCTTCGTCCGGAATAAACGCCTTACGTATCTCCTTGCCTTCGTCTTCACGAATAGGGATGTTTTGTAGGTTCGGGTTGCTGCTACTCAGTCGTCCGGTAGCGGTTACCGCTTGGTTAAAGGAGGTGTGTATATGTCCGGTTTCCGGGTTGATAAGTTCGGGGAGTGCCGTGATGTATGTGCCGAGCAACTTGCTGAGTTTTCGGAAAGTAAGTATCTTTTCCACAATGGGGTGTTTGCTCTTTATCTCCTCCAGGACAGATTCCGAGGTGCTGTACGAACCGCTCTTTGTTTTCTTTTGTTTGGTGGATAGCTTAAGCTTCTCGAATAGGATGTGACCCACCTGTTTGGGCGATGCTATATTGAAGCTCTCACCTGCTAGTTGGCTTACCTCCACCTCTATGGTATGGAGCTTCTCTTTGTACTGTTTCGCTACCTCGTTCAATCCGTTGGTATCTATACGTACACCGGTCTTTTCCATGGATGCCAGTACGGGGATGAGCGGCATCTCTATGTTATATGCCAGGTCGGTCATGCCGGCACTCTCCAACTCTTTTTGTAATATATTTTTAAGTTGGAGCGTGATATCGGCATCCTCGCTCGCGTATTCATAGACTTGAGAGGGTAGGAGGTCTGCCATATTTTTTTGTTTCTTGCCATGCTCGCCTATCAGTTCCTCTATGTGGATGGTTTTGTATTTGAGGTAGGTCTCTGCCAGATAGTCCATATTGTGATACAGCTCCGGCTTCAAGATGTAGTGGGCTATCATGGTGTCGAAGATCTTTCCCTGCACCTCTACACCATATTTGCTCAGCACAAGCATATCGTATTTTATGTTCTGACCAATCTTGGTGATTTTCGGGTCTTCGTACAACGGTTTAAAGATATTAACAATCTTTTGTGCTTCTTCTTGATTTTGGGGAACAGGCACGTAAAATGCTTCATGCTCCTTGGCTGCAAAGCTCATTCCTACCAGTTTTGCACGCATTGCTTCCACATTTGTGGTCTCCGTATCTAGACTGATAGAGTCGAATGTAAATAAATATTCAACTAATTTCTTCGCTAACTCTTCTGTATCAATGAGTTTGTATTCATGGGGAACCGTTTTATAGGTTGCGAGATTTTGATTTTCAAAAAAATCTTGCCCGCTGGTCGGATTTTCTGCAAACAAATCGCCTGCGAAAAGGTCATCTTCTGCCGATTTTGTAGTTTTACGAGTAGGAGCAACGAAGGACTCCTCAGCAGTCGACTTTGTCGGTTCCGCCGGATTCGACTGAGTTGCCAACGCAGCACGTTGGTTCAACATATCGGACAACAATAAGAAATCTGCCGACTTCAGTAATTCCACCTCCTCTAGCACCCTCTTCATCTCCTCGTAGTTACCCTGCTTACGTTTCAGCAGCTCCATATCCAAGTCGATAGGTACATCCGTTTTTATTGTCACCAGCCATTTAGAGAAAAGAATTTTCTCCCGGTTGGCAATAACATTCTCCTTCAGCTTCCCCTTCAATTTGCCGATTCCATCGAACATACCCTCGATAGAACCGAACTCATTTATCAGTTTCACCGCCGTCTTCTCGCCCACACCCGGACACCCCGGCACATTATCCGCCGTGTCGCCCATCAGTCCCAGCAAGTCTATAATCTGTAGGGGAGACTCTATGCCATACTTCTCGTTCACCTCCTTTACGCCCAGCGTATCGTATCCCGTCTCCTTGTTGCGAGGGCGGTACACCATTACATTGTTGCGAACCAACTGGAAGTAATCCTTATCCGGCGTAACCATTAAGGTGAGAATGTTGCGCTCCGCAGCTTTCGTAGCCAATGTTCCAATGATGTCGTCCGCCTCGAAGCCCGCCTTCTCCAGTACCGGGATGTTGTATGCACGTAAAATACTCTTTATATAAGGTATAGCAAAGCGGATAGCTTCCGGTGTTTCCTCGCGCGTAGCCTTATATTCCGGGTACGCTTCATGGCGGAAAGTTTTGGACGATACATCGAATGCTACCCCCACATGCGTAGGTTGTTCCTTTTCGATGACATCCTTCAGTGCCATCATAAAACCAAAGACGGCCGATGTATTCTCCCCCTTGGAATTGAATCTTGGGTTACGTATAAACGCATAATACATACGATAAATCATCGCATAAGCGTCCAATAAGATAAGTTTATCCATATATTTTTGTTATTTTGCTGTAAAGATACGGAGAAATCTCCAATTATTTGTCTAACTTTGCACTGAAATTATGAAATCAACGTTAGATATCATACAAAAACCGATTTTGGGAGAGTTGAGAGAGTACGAAAAACTCTTTTTGGAATCACTAAGCGGATCCAATCATCTCCTGAACCAGGCGCTTCAACATATCTCCAAGAGTAGGGGTAAGATGATGCGTCCGCAACTCCTTTTGCTCTTTTCGAAGCTCTCCGGCGGTGTTATGCCGGAATCGTTGCACGCTGCTGTGGCTATGGAACTCCTGCACACGGCGAGCCTGATACACGATGATGTGGTAGACGAGAGTGATGAGCGCCGGGGACAACCCTCATTGAACAACCTCATGGATAACAAGGTGGCTGTTCTTGTAGGCGACTATTTGCTCTCGCAAGCCCTCTATCATTCTGCCTTGACCCACAATATTGATGTGGTGCGCGAGGTGGCTCAATTGGGTCGTGTACTCTCCGAAGGCGAACTTCTGCAATTGGACACCCTTGAGAAGACCGATATAGACGAGCAGGTGTACTTTGATGTGGTAAAACAAAAAACCTCATCGCTCTTTGCTGCTTGCTGTATTCTTGGTGTACAGACGGCAGAAAATGGCGGAATTTCCGTTGAAAAAGCCCGTTTATTCGGTGAATATATAGGTATTTGTTTCCAGATACGAGACGATATTTTCGACTATTTTGACGATGCTTCCATAGGAAAACCCACCGGAAACGATATGGAAGAGGGTAAGTTGACGCTTCCTGTGATTGGCGCACTCAAGCAGCATCCCGACGAGGCTTTCCACGCCATCGCCTTGAAGGTGAGAAGGGGAGAGGCTAGTGCAGAAGAGATAGCATCGCTCGTAGCCTATACAAAGGCAAACGGAGGTATGGAATATGCCATGGAGGTTATGATGGATTATAAAAATAAAGCCATGGCGCTGATAGATGAATTCGCTCCCGAAGAGGATGTCCGTGAGGCTCTCCAAACCTATTTGGAGGCAGTTGTAAAACGCTCGAAATAAGGAAGACACATCGTTGACAGATAGAGTCTTGAAACGTTTTGTGACACCTTCTCCATAGCCTAATATTCATGTCATCCGGATAGGGGGATACAAAAAAAAGGAACTCCGTTTCTCAATCGTCTGAAAACGGAGTTCCTTTTTTGTATATAAAATTTTCTTTAGATTACATTTGCCTGCTCGCCCAGAAGGTCGTTTATCAACAGATTTGCAAGTCGGCTGGTTCCCAATCGGAAGCCATCCTTGCAGAGCCATTTCTCGCCCAAGACCTCCTTTACGATGGTGTAATAGTTCACGGCATCTTCTATAGTGTTCAAGCCACCTGCGACCTTAATACCACGCATCTCACCCGTCTTGTTGTAGTACTCCTTCAGCGCACAACACATAACATACACCGCCTCGGGAGTAGCCGAAATAGCCACCTTACCCGTGGATGTCTTGATGAAATCGGCACCCGAATAGAGCGCAATAACGCTCGACTTCTTGATAGCATCCGCAGTCTTCAGTACACCCGTCTCCAGGATAACCTTCAGCTTACGTTCGCCACACATCTCCTTAATCTCGATAATCTCATCGGCTACACCCTCATAGTCACCCGCCAGGAGTTTACCGACGCTCTGCACGATATCGACCTCTGTAGCGCCGTCTTTCAGTGCCAATGCAGTCTCGGTCGTCTTAATCTCTATAAACGTCTGAGAAGAAGGGAAACCCGCCGAAACGACCGCAATCTCCACACCGTCGGCTTCCAAATTATCGGCAACGATACCCGCATAGCACGGATATACGCAGATGGTAGCGAAGTTGGGTAGCTGTGGATATTGGTCATCAAAAGCATTTACCTTCTCCACCAGACGTAAGATAGACTCGTCGCTATCCTCTGTCTTGAGCGATGTAAGCTCCACGCTAGAGAGCAAGAAACGTTTCACCTCCTCGGTGTTGTTCTCGGCACTCTTCTCCAGAATCTTGGCACAAATCTCCTTCACCTGCTCATCGCTTTCGCGCTGTGCATACTCCTTCAGTACCTGCTCGTAGCGGTTCACATACTCTTTGTTCTCCGCTTTGTTCTCTGTTGTAATCTTATTATCTGCCATTATTTTCTCAATTTTTCGTTATTCTTATTGCGTTCTATATCCCTTTTTGTCTTCTTGTCCAAGCTATTTTGTAGTGCCTCGTTCAAGTCTATGCCGGTCTGGTTTGCCAGGCACATCAGTACCCACAGCACGTCACCCATCTCCTCCTCCAGGTTGTCCTCGTCGGTGGGTTTAAAGCTTTGGTCACCGTACTTGCGAACCATCACCTTTGCAAGTTCCCCCACCTCCTCGGTAAGACAAGCCAAGTTGGACAGCTCGCTGAAGTAGCGGATTCCATACGTGTGAATCCAGTTGTCTACCGCCTGCTGACCCTCACGAATGGTGAGCTGTCGGTGTCCCGACGGTGTATTTTTATCCTCCATATTATTCTCTGTTTTTAATCCATTATTCCTTGTTCTTACTATCCATGCAGATGGTAACCGGTCCATCGTTGAGCAGTTCCACCTTCATGTCTGCCCCGAATTCACCCGTGCCCACAGTTCGATTGCATACCCGACTCAGCTCCTTGCAGAATGCCTCGTAGAGCGGTATGGATATCTCATGCTTGGCGGCACGTATGTAGGAGGGACGGTTTCCCTTCTTGTAACTGGCCATTAAGGTAAACTGACTTACCACTAGAAGCTCCCCGTCTACCTCTAGGATAGAACGGTTCATTACCCCGTTTTCATCCTCAAAGAGACGTATGCCCGCCACCTTATGGCAGAGCCATTCTACATCCTCCATGGTATCGGCCTCCTCTATTCCCAAGAGGATGAGGAAACCTCGCCCAATTGCCGATTTCACCGTACCATCGATGGTTACGGAAGCCCTGCTAACACGTTGTATTACGATTCTCATATCTGTGTATATCTTCTTTTCTATTCTTCCAAGCTACTGCAAACTTACAAAATTTCTGCCAAACAAGTCGGCGTTTTCGCATAAAAAATGGAATTACGCCTCGTTTTTCCAGTGTTCCTGTAGTATCTTTGCCTTGGAGGGACCTACCACAGCAACCACCTCCTCGAGGCTCGCTTCTCGTATGCGCTTCACACTCTTGAAGTGGGTAAGCAGCGCCGTCTTTGTCGTTGGACCGATACCCTTTATCGTGTCCAGTTCCGACGCAATCTGGCGTTTGCTGCGCTTATCCTTATGGAATGTTATGGCAAATCGATGCACCTCATCCTGTATTCTAGTGAGCAGATGGAATAGCGGAGAATCCAGTTTTACACCGATTACTGCCGGTGGAAAACCATAGAGAAGTTCGTTGGTGCGATGCTTGTTATCCTTAGCCAAGCCGGCAATAGGGATGTTAAGATGTAGGGTGTCCTCTACCACCTCGCGTACCACCTCCATTTGTCCCTTACCACCATCGGTAATAATCAAGTCGGGCAGGGGAGAACCCTCCTCCTTTAGGCGATGATATCGTCGATATACCACCTCCCGCATAGAAGCGTAATCGTCCGGTCCCTCTACCGTTTTAATGTTGAATTTCCGGTACTCCTTCTTCTCCGGTTTGCCCCCCTTAAACACTACGCACGCCGCCACAGCATCGGTACCGCTGATGTTTGAGTTGTCGAAACACTCGATGTGCATGGGCAGATTCGGCAGATGCAGTTCCTCCTGAATCTGCTTCAGCAGACGCACACTACGCTGTTCCGGATTTAACTTATCCGCCTGCTTCATACGATCCGCTTTATACTGCTTTACATTCAGCATAGACAACCCCAATAGCTTGCGCTTTTCCCCCTTTTGTGGCACGGTAACGCTGACATTCTCCCACGGAAGTTCCACCTTGAATGGCACGATAACTTCGCGCGATTCGCTTTTGTATCGCTCCCGCATATCCAGGATACCCGCCACAAGAAGGTCGGCATCCGACTCATCCAGTCGCTTTCTATATTCAAACGTGTAGGCTTGCGTAATGCACCCCTCCGTTACGTGCAGGAAGTTGATGTAAGCCGCCTTTTCCTCCGTTTCTATCGCAAAAACATCCACGTTGTGAATTACAGAACTCACCACCTCACTCCGATTCTTGTACTCCTTGAGGAGCGCATAGCGCACCTTCACCTGCTGCGCCTCCTCAAAGCGCATCTCCTCGGCGAGCTGCATCATCTCTTGCTGCAACTTTCGCTCCAAGTCACCGGTATTTCCCTTCAAAATCTCCATAGCTTCGCGGATATTTGTCATATAATCCTCACGCAACTGCTTGGCAATACAGGGCGCCTTACAGTTTTTGATGTGGTACTCCAAACACGGCTCGTACTTCCCCGCCTTGATTCCCTCCTCCGATAAAACCGTACGACATGTACGCAGCGGGTACAATTGTTTAATCAAATCCAGCAATGCGTGCAAAGTGGGTATATGGCTGTACGGACCAAAGTATGTACCGGCACCCTTCACGATATGACGTGTCTTGAAGATGCGGGGGAAATACTCGTTTGTAACCACGATAGAAGGGTAGGTTTTATCGTCTTTCAGCAGAATATTATAGTGCGGTTTGTGCTTTTTGATAAGGTTGTTCTCCAGCAGTAAAGCATCCGTCTCCGTGCTTACCACGATGTATTTTATATCGCGAATCTTCCGTACCAAGAGCGATGTCTTGTACGTCTGTTGGCTGTCCCGATTAAAATAGGAACTCACCCTGTTTCGCAAGTTCTTCGCCTTGCCCACATAGATGATTTTTCCCGTATCATCGAGATACTGGTAGCACCCCGGGGACTCCGGAAGGTTCCGGACAATCCCCAGCAGGTACTCCAATTTAGGATTATCAATAGCACTCGACATATAGATAGAGGTTACGATTTAATCAATAGTAAGGAGTGTATCAATTTCGGTAGAATCGTCGAATACTGCTCTACCATTCAGCCCCTCAATCTTCAGTTCTATGATGAAGTTTACGTAGGTCTTCTTTGGATGGAAGTGCTGAACCAAGTTGTATGCCGCCTTCATAGAACCACCCGTAGCCAAGAGGTCGTCATGCAGTAAAACCACGTCGTTCTCGTTTATTGCATCCTTATGAATCTCGATGGTATCGACACCATACTCCTTCTGGTAACTCTCCTTCAAAGTCTCTGCCGGAAGTTTTCCCGGTTTTCGACACATTACAAAACCCGCACCTAAGCGGTATGCCAAAGCACCGCCCAGCACAAAACCACGCGATTCAATGCCCACTACCTTGGTGATGCCTTTGTCCTTGTAACGCTCGTACAACTCGTCTACCATCTCTGCAAAGCACGCATCGTTCTTAAACAAGGTGCTTACATCCTTAAACTGTATTCCCGGAATAGGAAAGTCCGGAACATTTCTCAGATTCTTTAATAATAATTCCTTATTCATTATATTATAGCCTTTTATATTACTTTATATGAACAGTTGTTTCACGTGGAACACATAATTGGGTGATTTTGTTTTATCTACCCATCAACACCAAAAGTACGTTGATATCGCTTGGCGAAACGCCCGGAATTCTGCTGGCTTGTGCTAGGGTTTCGGGGTCTATCTTGGCTAACTTTTGGCGGGCTTCTGTGGAGAGTGAATTCATCGTAGGGTAGTCGAAGTGTCCCTTTATGCGGATGCGCTCCAATCGTTGCATCTTCTCTGCGTTCTGTCGCTCGCGTTCTATGTAGCCTTTGTACTTTATGGCAATCTCGGTGGTCTCTACAATCTCTTCCGTGCGATGGGGCGTCTTGGCAATCTCCTCCTTGAGTGCAGGGATAGCTTCGGCAAGCATACGGATGTTGAGTTGCGGACGTCCTACGAGGTCTACCAGTTTGCAGCCACGCTCGAGTGGGGTGGTTCCCATTTGCTCCAAGGCTCCGTTTATGAGTGCGGGCTTCACGGAGAAGTTCTCGCAGAAGGAGAGGAGCCGTTGCATCTCTTCCTTCTTTTGTATCCATGCGTCGTAACGTTCACGGGTGGCGAGTCCCATGTGGTAGGAACGTTCGGTGAGTCGGGCATCGGCATCGTCTTGGCGGAGGAGTATGCGGTACTCGGCTCTTGAGGTGAACATACGGTAGGGCTCATCCACGCCTTTGGTTACGAGGTCATCTATCAGAACTCCTATGTAGGATTCGTCTCGTCCCATTACGAAGGGTTCGCTTCCTCCGGCTTTCAGTGCTGCGTTGATGCCGGCAACGGTTCCTTGACCGCCGGCTTCTTCGTATCCGGTGGTTCCGTTTACTTGTCCGGCAAAGAAGAGTCCGGGTACTATCTTCGATTCCAGGGAGTGGTTGAGTTGGGTGGGGTCGAAGAAGTCGTATTCTATGGCGTAGCCGGGACGGTACACCACGAGGTCGCGGAATGCTTTTATCTTGCGGAGAGCATCAAGTTGCACATCCATGGGTAGGCTGGAGGAGAATCCGTTCAGATACATCTCTTGTGTACTTTCGCCTTCCGGTTCCAGGAAGAGTTGGTGGCGGTCGCGGTCAGGGAAGGTTACCAACTTGGTTTCTATGCTAGGGCAGTAGCGTGGACCGATACTTTGGATTTGTCCGTTGTAGAGTGGCGAATCTGCCAATCCACTGCGCAGGGTGTTGTGTACTTCTTCGTTGGTGTAGCAAATCCAGCAGGGGAGTTGTTTCAGTTTCTTCTCTATACTCATGTAGGAGAAGCAGCCGCGTCCTTCATCGCCGGGTTGTTCTTCCATATCTTCGAAGTGTACGCTACGGGCGTCTATTCGCACCGGTGTTCCGGTTTTCATGCGTTGAGTTCGTATGCCGTGTTGGGTGATGGATTCGGTTAGGTGATAGGCGGCGGGTTCTGCCATGCGTCCGCCGGGTAGCTTGTTGCGTCCTATGTGCATCAGTCCGTTTAGGAAGGTTCCTGCGGTTATTACGATGCTTTTAGCATAGAACACCACGTCCCATACGGTGCGTACGCCTACTGCTTCACCGTTCTCTACCAGGAGTTCCTTTACTTGGTCTTGCCAGATGTTTAGGTTGGGGGTGTTTTCCAATACTGCACGCCATTCGGTGATGAATTTGGCTCGGTCGCATTGGGCGCGTGGACTCCACATGGCGGGTCCTTTGGAGCGGTTCAGCATACGGAATTGTATGGAGGTGCGGTCGGTTACCAGTCCCATACTTCCGCCGAGTGCATCTATCTCGCGTACGATTTGTCCTTTGGCTATACCGCCCACTGCAGGATTGCAACTCATTTGTGCAATCTTGTTCATGTCCATTGTTATCAGGCAGGTTTTTGCTCCCATGTTTGCAGCTGCTGCGGCTGCTTCGCATCCGGCGTGTCCGCCTCCTATTATGAGTACATCGTAATGAAATTCCATTCTGTTCTAATTTTCTTTGGGGCAAAGTTAGTCAAAAAACGGCACTTATGTGTACATTTCTCCTTATTTTATATTTCTTTCATTACTCCACTGCCCATTCTGCAAGATAGAGTGGGAGGTATATAACTCCTTTCTCTACCTCTACATTGCCTTTGCAGAATACTATGCTGCGTTGGATGCGGGGTGCATATTGTTGTATGGCGGCATCGAGTGATGCGTGGCGTTTATAGTCGTCGCCGGATTTCACCTCTATTATAGTAATGCGTCCATCATCGGGGATGATGAAGTCTAGCTCTTGGCGACTCTTGCGGTCGTAATAGTGCAGAGGGATATTCTTCGTTGCCAGCATACAGGCGACGAAGTTTTCGGTCAAGGCACCTTCGTTGCAACTTTTTGCAACTGTTTTGTGTGCAAACTTACAACTTTTTTCAAGTATTAGCAAGC
>CAYOKO010000033.1:0-18041 GCA_964404555.1 uncultured Bacteroidaceae bacterium
TGAAGATGTTCATACCGGTACCACCGAAAATCTCCTTGGCGAAGATTACGGAGAAGGCGGTAGCTACGGCAATCATCCACAGCGGACATCCTACCGGAACAATCAATGGAATAATCATACCGGATACCAGGAATCCTTCCTGGATTTCCTCATTCTTCCACTGAGCTACTACGAACTCAATGCCCAGACCTACTACATAAGATACGATAATCTTAGGCAGGACGGCCAGGAAACCGTATGCAAAAATCTCCAGGAAACTTGCGGAAGCGAGCGTACCTGCAGCTGCATAGTTCTGATAACCTACATTGTACATACCAAAGAGCAATGCAGGAATCAAAGCGATTACCACGAACGACATGATGCGCTTGCTGTCGATGGCGTCGTGTACGTTCACACCGCTCTTACTCGTAGTGTTCGGGACAAAAAGGAATGTCTCGAAACCGTCGAATACGGAGCGAAAGGCGTGAAGCTTGCCTCCCTCTTCAAAGTTCGGCTTTATCGAATCGATATATTTTCTTAACGCGTTCATATTAATATACTGTGTTATTAAGCCATTTCCTTACGCAACATATCGAGACCTTCGCGCACGATACGCTGCAACTCCATCTTAGAGGAACATACAAACTCACATACGGCAAAGTCTTCCGGTGCTACCTCGTAGATACCGAGGGCTTCCATGCGGTCGATATCGCCTGCTATGATTGCCTTGATGAGCTGCTCGGGATAGATATCCATGGGGAATACTTTGTCGTATTCGCCGCTCATAATCATGTGGCGCTCTCCTCCCTTGATGCGGGCATCGAGGGTGTACTCCTTCTTGGGGCAGAGCCAGCTGAAGTAGCTGCGACTGGTGGAGAACTCATTGAAACGGGGGGCAATCCATCCCAACAACTCGTGTACGTCATCGCCTTCGGGGATTACGGTTACTTCGGTTGCATGGGCGTTGAGGAATGCTTTCTCACTGCTCTTCTTGCCGGTGAGTACGTTGCCGTTGATGATGCGGTTGTTACCGCTTTCCAGACGTCCGCTCAAGAGGCTTTCGAGGTTCTGTCCTACTCGTACACGTGCATAAGCGGGTTCCTTTACTTGTGAACCTACCAATGCTATGGTGCGGGTGAGGTCTACTTGTCCGGAGTTAAAGAGGTGTCCTATGAAGATTACCTCCTCGGCGCCTACGGTCCATACCACTTCACCTTTGTTCACCGGGTTCAGGTGGTTAATCTGTACGCCAACATTACCTGCAGGGGCAGCGCCATCGAATACGGTTATGCTCACACTCTTGGCTGAGGTGAGTGCGTGGTGACTCTGCTTGGCACCTATACCCAGACTTACGGGAGCTATCTTTGAGAGTGCGGTGAGACCGGTCTGGAAATCGTTTTCCTTACCGGTAAGCACAAACTCGAAGTCGGCTGCCAACGGCATGGTGTCGAAAGCGGAAACAAAGATTCCTTTGGGGGTATCGGCTGGAGATGCTGTAACGGCATAAGGACGCTGCTGGATGTAGCCGAACAAGCCGGCTTCGAGCAGGGCGTTCTTTACCTCCTCACCACTCAAAGAATCTACACTCTTTTTCCCGAAGTCTGCGTATTCTTGCTGCTCATCGGCTTGCACCTGTATGCTCAGCAGTTTTCTACGTTCTCCGCGCTCGACGAGTACTACCGTACCGCTCACGGGAGATGCAAACTTCACTGAGGGTTGCTTCTTGTCTACAAACAAGGCTTCCCCGGCCTTCACCTTCTCACCTTCCTTCACAACTACCTTGGGGGTAACTCCTGTAAAATCATCGGGAACCAATGCATAGATTCCGGATGCATTTACGGAAATCACTTCCTTCTTAGCTGCACCTTTCAGGTTGATGTTCAGGCCTTTGCGTAACTTAATTACATTTGCCATATATAAAATATAAAATTGTTTTAGTTCTAAAACGATGCAAATTTACGTAAAAAAGCAGAGAAAAAGAAGAAAATATCCAATGAAAATTCGTACTTTTGCAAAAAAGATGCGTTTGCGTCGATTAAACACGGAATTATTAAACGGTTTAGATATATCATACCACGGATTGTAGGGACGGTTTTAGTCTTACAAGTCTTGTTGCTGTCGGCACTGCAGATGCCGATGGTGCAGCGTGTATTGTCGGGGTATGTGTCCAACTTCTTGAGCGATTTCTTGAAGACGGAGGTGAGTATTGAGCGGGTGGACTTCGGGTGGATGAACCGTATTACGCTCGATGGGGTGCGTATCCTGGACCGGAACCATGAGACGTTGTTGAGGGCGCGGAGGATGGCGGTGAAGATTAATCTGCCGGCGCTTGTAAGTAACCGTGTGGAGATTTCTACGGCGCAGCTGTTCGGGGCGCGTGCGAATCTTTACAAGGTGCATCCGGATAGTGTGCCTAATTATCAGTTCTTCTTGGATGCGTTTGCTTCCAAGGATTCTACGTCGGAGAAGAGGACGGATATTCGTATCGGTTCGTTGTTCTTGAGGAATTTGAATATTTCTTACAATCTTAGGTATAAGGAGGAGACGCCGGGGAGGTTCAATCCTGCGCATTTGCATCTCACGAATATGAATGCGAATATCCGTTTGAAGGCTCTTACGAACGATTCTGTCAATCTGTCGGTGAAGCGTATGCGTTTCCAGGAGGAGACGTCTAGGATTAATCTTAAGGAGCTTTCTTTTGACTTACAGAGTAATCATGAGCGGGCACAGTTGGAGCATTTTCTGCTTAAATTGCCGTATTCTACTATTTCTCTTGATGATACGGATATTGGGTTCGACCTTTCGGATACTTCGGGGGATGTGCTTTCCGTCCTGTCTTCTATAGAGACGCATACGGCGCTCCGTGCGCATCCGTTGAACCCTGTCGACTTGTTGCCTTTCTTGCCGATTCCGGTTTCCGCTTGTAGGAATGTGGACTTGGATGTGGAGGTGACGGCTACGGAGGGGCGTGTTCTACTGGACAGACTTTCGATAAATTATGCCAATGATATTCGTCTGGCTGTGACGGGAGAGCTTACGCATAAAAATTTTGACAAGAATACACTCTCGGCTACGGCTCAATTGCAGGAGCTTTCGGTGACAGAGGAGGGGTTTGATCTCTTGGCGGATTGTGTTCCGTCGGGGGATAGTGTGTTTAATAAGGTGCGTAGTCGCATTGGTTCGCTGCGTGTCAATGGTTCCGGTACGTGGAGTAGGCAGGCTTCGGATGCGTTGCTTACACTGGAGTCGCCTCGTTTCTCGGCTAAGGTGAGTGCTTTCTATGGGCAGGATGGTACGGTGAGTGGTACGTTGTTTGGGGAGAATATAGATGTTGCTGCGCTCGTGGGGAGTGAGGAGCCGTTGCGAATAGGACGGGTCGAGGTGTCGGTGGATGGCAATGTGGCATCGAAGGAGACGGCAAACGTAAAAGCATCTCTCCGTATGCAGGATATTGAATATAAGAATTATGTTTACCGAGAGCTTTCTTCGCAGGCTTCGTATAACGGTAATCGCTATATGGCTACGGTGGATTTGAACGATCCGTATGCGCTGGTTTCTCTGGAGGCTGCGCTGCAAAGGGGGGATTCGCAGCAGTCGCTGCAACTTGTGGCGGATGTCAAGAATTTCAACCCGGCGATGCTGAATCTTAGTAATAGGTATCCGAACACGAACTTCGGGTTACATCTCACGGCCGATGTGCAGGGGGGTGAGCCGGAGGATGCTACGGGGGAGATTCATCTGTCCGACTTCACGATGCACGGTGAGGAGAAGAGTGCTAGATTGCAACATCTGGATATTGCTGTGGGGCATCAAGCGGGACAGAAGGTGATTCAACTGGAGAGCGATTTCTTGAATGCTTATATCGGGGGGGATTTCCGGTATGCTACGCTTCCTAAGTCGGCTAAGTGGATTGTGAGCAGTAGGTTGCCCAACCTCTTCCCTACTCCGTCTTTGCAGGAGGCTACGAGTAATCGGTTGGCTTTCCGGATGGAGATGCAGCCCAATACGTGGCTAAAGGATCTGCTGAATATTCCTTTGGTGGTGCAGGAACCTTTGTTGCTGGAGGGGGAGATGAACGATGATTTGCGTACGCTTTCTCTGGCGCTGAAGGGTGACCACGTAGAGTATGGTTCGGAGGTGTTGCGTAACATCCGGTTGGACTGTAAGACGCTGTCCGGTCGTATTGTTAGTGCCTTGCAGGTGGAGAAGGTTATGGGGAAACGTCCCATTCTCTTTCATCTGGACAACGAGCTGAACGAGAATACATTGGTTTCACATCTTTACTGGAATGAGGATACGGTGTCTCGTTATCATGGGGATCTTAATCTGTCTACCTATTTCTATAAGGATTTAAGTCGGAATATGGCGGCGCAGGTTAGCATTCATGAGTCTCGTTTCTGCATCAATGATAGTACGTGGAGGGTGGAGCCGTCGGTGGTTAGTTACGAGAATTCTCAGTTGCGTGTCAGCGATTTCCTTGTACACCATGCCAAGCAGTCGGTGCGTATAAACGGGGTGGTGGCGAAGAATAGCGACCAACTGATAGAGGCGAATGTGAAGGATATTAATCTGGAATATGTTTTCAATCTTGTCAACTTCCACTCGGTGGACTTCAGTGGACTTGCCACGGGAACATTGTCGGCGGGACAGCTTTTCTCGGAGAAGCCTATGCTGAATGCGCATCTGAATGTATCCGACTTTCGCTATAACAATGCTCCCATGGGTAACTTGGACTTAAAGGCTGCCTTCGACTTGGGGGAGGTTTCCTTGAAACTGGATGGTGACATACAGGATTATGAGCGGGCTGCTTCCATCTTGGTGAAGGGGTATGTTAATCCCGGAACGAAGAACAACGGACTGGATCTTCGTATCCATGCCGTGAATGCGAATATGGCTTTCCTGAACCAGTATATCGATGGGGTGTTCCAGGATATAGAGGGACAGGGGTCGGGTTATATTCGTGTTTTTGGTCCTCTCAAGCGTATCAACCTGGAGGGAAATGCCATTGCTTCCGTTGGAGGTACCATCCCGGCGCTGAATACAAGATATAGTGTTAAGGATCTTAATATCGACTTGGTTCCCAACCAAATAACCTTCAACCCGGCTTTCTTGTACGATAAGTTTAACAACTCCGGCAGGGTTTCGGGGGCACTCTACCATGATGCGTTGCACAAGATGAGTTACCACTTCGATGTGAAGAGTGATAATATCTTGGGCTATGATACGCAGGGGGATGCGCACGAGCTTTTCTGGGGTACTATCTTTGCGGGGGGCGATGTCCACATAGACGGTGAACCGGGTGAGGTGAAGATTAATGTGGGGGTGAACACAAATCCCAATTCCATCCTTACGTACAATGCTACTCGTCCGGACGACTTGAGCAGTGGTAGCTATATCACTTTCCGGGATAAGGGGAAGAAGGAGGAGGAGAGCGAACTGAATGTTCACGAGCGTATGAAGACGGCGCTGGAGTCTATGTCGTCCAATGTGTACATAAACTTCGATGTGAACGTGGCGCCATCGGGTACGGTCAAGGTGCTTATGGATGCTAAGACGGGTGATTACATTGCGCTGAACGGTAGCGGTCACCTCACGGCGCACTTCTACAACAAGGGGGCGTTCAATATGTATGGTTTGTACGAGATTAGTGACGGTATCTATAAGTTGTGTATCCGGGATGTGATTCACAAGGATTTTAAGTTCCGTAAGGGGAGCAGGATTGTGTTCAACGGGAATCCTATGCAGGCGAGTCTGGATATGAAGGCTAGTTACTTGGTGCCGGCGGCATCGCTCAATGATTTGAATGCAGGGGTTACCTTTAGCCAGAATGCGGTGAAGGTGAATTGCCTCATGAACCTTACGGGTAAGGTGGAGCAGCCTATTGTGAACTTCGACTTCGAACTGCCTAACGTGAGCAGCGATGAGGAGCAGATGGTGCGTAGCCTTATTGCTACGGAGGAGGATCGTAATATGCAGGTTATCTACTTGTTGGGTATAGGTCGTTTCTATACGTACAATGCGAATAGTACTCAGAATAACCAGTCTACGGCTGCTATGAACTCCATTCTGTCCAACACGCTTAGCGGACAAATCAACCAGACGTTGTCCAATGTGATAGGTAATCGCAACTGGACGTTCGGTACCAACTTGAGTACGGGTAGCGATGGTTGGAGTAGTATGGATATTGAGGGCTTGGTGTCCGGTAGTTTCTTGAATAACAAGTTGTTGTTCAACGGTAACTTTGGCTATCGTGAACAGAACATGACCAACAATGGCAACGTGATAGGCGACTTCGATATACAGTGGTTCCCGTTCTCTACCGACCGTATCAGCCTGAAGGGATACAGCGAGACGAACGATAGATACTTCACCAAGTCGGCTCTCACGACACAAGGGGTGGGTATCGTGTGGAAGTATGATTTTGACAGGTGGCGTAAGTTGCTTCCATTCAAGCAAAAAACAACGAATCGAACCGTGGGAAATTCCGTCGATTCGATTCGTTAGATGTCTTTATGTTTTTACACAAGTGTAAGAACTATCTCCCGCTATTGGTAATAAGTTCCTTTATTTTTTCGTTGAGCGATGTCAATGACATAAGCTCCTCCAAGGAGATATGCATACGGTATCGCCAATAATGACGAGGGTTTGCCGGGATGTTGATACGCTCTGCCTCAACATGGGGAGAACGATGCGTCTCGTCCATACTCATCCAGTCCTGCCAAGAGATAAGCGTGAGCATGGAGGGACTGAAGAGGTGACGTGCCACAACCTCCTCGCATAACCATGCGGGTGCCGTGCGGGGAGCATCGCCGTCCTTCTGTAATACCTGGTGGTAGAAACGATTCGTCTTGTCGTAATCCTCTTCCCACCAACCGCGCAAGGTGGACATATCGTGTGTGGATATGGTACATACCGAACGGTACGGATAGTGCTCCGTGTGTGCAAACTCTACTCCGAATGCCTTGGGCATACGTTGTATCTCGAGCGTCAGGATGCGGAGGTCGTCCATCACCCAGGGCACACATTCCGGCACCATACCCAGGTCTTCGGCACACGCCAACATACCGCTGCAGGCTACCAGCATGGGGAGCTTGCGCATGGCTTGGTCGTACCAGAAACGGTTGTGACGGTGGTAGTAATAGTCTTCATAGAGGCGGCTGAAGGCTTGCTGCTCCTTGGGGGTTAGCGACTTATAGAGGAAGTCGTTCATGGCTGCGATGCGGGGATGATAGCGATGTGCATCTTCTCTATCCTCTACGAACAGCACATTGCTTATCAAGGTGTAAAGTCCGTCTCGCAGACGAATGTTTTCTTCCTTGTTCTCGTCGCCTTTATCGTGAAAATAGACTTGTACCTTGCGTTGTGTGTCGAAGGCACGACGCAGTGCATACCGTCCTTCTCCCTTGAAGTCGAGGAAGCTGCGCTTTACATATTCGGAGTGTTCGCCGAAGAGTTCCTGTAGGATACTGTCGGTGATATAGGGCTGTGTGTAAAGCTCTTGGCGGAAGGGCAAACCATACGCTTCTATCTCCTCGATGGTGAGCGGCAGGGCGGGTACGAACTGTCCCAGGAGTCCGTGTACAGAGTGTTCGGGTATCTCCCAGATGCGGAAGAATCCCAATACGTGGTCTATTCGGTAGGCATCGAAATAGCGTGCCATCTGGTGGAAACGTCGCTTCCACCAGGCTCCGTCGTCTTGCAGGATGCGTTCCCAGTTGTAGGTGGGGAAGCCCCAGTTCTGTCCGTTTACGGAGAAGTCGTCGGGGGGAGCGCCGGTCTGTTTGTCGCGGTTAAAGTAGTAGGGTTCCGACCATGCATCGGCACTGTCGTGACACACGCCTATGGGGATGTCGCCTTTCACTACTACTCCATGCTTACGTGCATAGGCGGTGGCATCGGAGAGTTGCAGGTGGGCTACATACTGCAGGTAGCAGTAGAACAATACCTCTTTATAATGGGGGTGCGTGGGTTGCAAAAAGGCGGATACAAGTTCGGCATCGTAGTCGGCATACTCGCCCCATTGTGTAAAGTTGCCGGTGTGATGGGTATCTTTCAAGAAGCAGAAGGCTGCATAGGGCAACAACCATGAGCGACACTCTTCCACGAAGTTCAGGAAGTTCCGGTCGGCGGATATATGGTTCCACTGTTCATTGTAGTACTTCTCGAAGTACTCAAACTTGAGTGCCATCACTGCCTCGAAGTCAATCTGCGGCAGAGCGTTCAGCTCGGCAGCTCGCTTTAGGAACTGTTGCAAGGCGGTTCCCTCCTTGAGGTATCCCATGGCTAGGGGGTTGATGTACATGGGTTGGAGTGCATAGACAGAGATGGCATTGTAGGGATAGGAGTCCATCCAGTTGTGATTCAGGATGGTATCGTTGACCGGAAGTACTTGCAGGATGTGCTGGTGGGTATGTACCAACCAATCTACCATCTTCTTCATATCGGTGAAATCGCCTATGCCCCAGCTGTCGCGTGAGCGGAGGGAGAAGACGGGTATCACGGTGCCGGCACCTTTCCATTTACGTTCTGCCATACGCACCGGAGCCTCATCGTAGACAACGGTTTGGCGTTCGGTGATGTTGGGGTGGTCTATCACACGGTTGGTGCCTTGCTCCCACTCTTGCAATTCGTGGGTTTGGGTATTTACGATGACGAACTTATACTCCAGGGGGAAGCGCAGTCCATCGGCATTCAGGGAGAGCTGCCACTCGCAGGGTTGCGTGTTCTCCATGGGCAGATACTGGTTGGCTTGCCAGTTGCCCAGTCCGGGTTGATTGCCAAGGACGGCCAGACATTCTTCCTTCTTCAAACCGGGTGCCGATACCTTGAGCAGGAGGGTGTGGTCGAACACGGGGATGTAGGTGTTGTGCTCTACGTAGGGATGTATGCAGTGTGTGAAGGCCGATGAGTAGAAGTGTACAGACACCGGTACATCGCGCCAGGCATCGTGGAAGGTAAAGGTGCGTGCCTTGTCTGCTACGCAGGTTCTGGGAACAAAGTTCCATTCCTCGCGTACAACGGTATCGTCATGACATATAATATACTGATACTCAAAGGTCAATACCTCTTTCTTAGAAACAGACAGTTCCCCTTGCCAGGTTTCGCCATCGAAGGTTTCGAGCGGACAAATCTCTGTATGTTTGCCGCCTTTATAGTTGAGAGTCAGTCTTACTCGCACTGTCTCTCCCCAATTGGTGTGATATTTCACGTAGAATTGTACTTTCACGGTCTTATGCTTTTAGTCCATAATGGTGCCAAAGATACAATAAAAAGTGAGAATACAAGGGGGAATTAGTCCTAACTTTTCTTAAATGTGAGAAAATAGAAGGTTTCTTCCTCAAATGTTTGTCTGCTTGCCATTAATGTCGTACCTTCGCAGTCATAAAGCCGTGCCGGTCAGATCGGGATTCTCATCAAACTATACTGAAAACCGAGCCAGCTCCTTCGCTCAATGGCGGGCCGCAACCTTTTGGTAAACGGATTACAAAGACGTAGGGCACTCAAAACGTATTTATAACTCGGAGTTTCATCACATCTCCGGTGCGGCTTTCCCCTTTTTTTCCTATTTTCTTCTTTTCTTCTTGGCGTAATTCTTCTTCTCTAAGGCTGTGCGAAGGCTATTTACGAGCGCTATAGCAAATCTGTAAGTGCCACGTAAACCCGCCCCCGTAAGGTATTTTAGAAGAGTAGCTCTCAACCTATATTCTTTATCCGGACTGTATACTTCATTAAAACAAGCATCCTCAATGGGATAGCAACCCTCCAATTCCTTACAGTTGGAAGGCACACTCTTGGTTTCACGTAGCACGTGACCGGCTGTTATCTCACAGTGCAGATAAAGGGAAAATAGAACCGGCTGAATTTTATCGAAATTAGCTTTCTCCAAAATCTCACGCTGAAATTCGTCGGAAACTGTTTCATATTCAGCTCCAAGTTTTTCAGAAACGCTATGTACTCTTTCGGTAAAGGCTGTTTCCACATATCTGTCCACCTGCTCTATGGCACGAAATTTTCCCGCTACATTGTGCGCATAGGAAGATCCCGTTATGCTGTCATCGTGCAACAGGATGCGGTGACATACGGCTTTCCGGAGCAACTTGATGCGTGGATTATTCAGCAGGACGCGAGTAGCAAACTCCCAATCGTCCCATATTAACAGTTCTTCATTCCAGCGTAATTCCTTCTCTCTCAACCATGCGGTGCGATAGATTGCAGACACAGTGGAGATAAAGCCGCCTAAAATCTGATTCTCTATCCGTGCATTCTTGGGGAACCAGCGAACGGTTTCTTTGCCGTTCTTCTTCACCATCCGGGTGGGAAAGCTTATGACATCATAGTCGGCTTCGTTTTCTACCTTGGGGAGTCCCGTAAAGATATCGTCGGAGTCGAAGAAGTAGACCCACTCCGTTTTACACTTGTCCAGTCCCACATTGCGCGCTACGGATGCACCTTGCTTCTCGGCTGTAAACACCTCTATACAAGGATGCTCCTCTGCCAACTTCTTGCACAATGCCAAAGAGCCGTCGGTGCTGTTGTTGTCTACCAAGTACAACGACTTCACCGCTACACGACTGTCAAAAATAGATTGTACGGTACGTGCCAGATACTTTTCCCGGTTATACACGGGAATCACGATGGTTAGCTCCATATTCCCTTACACATATTATATATTATAGGAAACGGTAAGAGATGTTTCTTTCTCATATACCAAAATCCCTCTTTTAAACTTCTCCACAACGCCTCTCGCACACCATACACCTCCCTAAAGGTGGCACCCTTTGCTACTTGGAGTCGAGAATCCTTCGCAAAATACGTCCCGGTGGTTATGGCGGGGGTGCGCACTATCACCACGGGAACAAACAAAACGATACATCCTTGCTGCTGCGCGTGGTGCATGAACACCTCCTCCTCGCCGGCTATAAACCTTCCGCTTCCCAGTCCGAAGCGTTCGTCGAAACGGATATTACAACTCCTGCGCAGCGTCATCCCCACCGACATAGCGTACACGCCCCGCACGTTCGCCTCTCTATAAGGCATCACCTTCGCCGGATAGTTGGTTTGCAACAGTGCGCCGTCCATCCCCGCCGCCTCGAAGTAGAGGATATCTGCCTCGGGATGTTCTACATAGGCCTGGCGTATTTGGTCTATCTGACGGATGGTATAGCGGTTGTCATCGTCGGCTATCACCACAACATCGCCTCGGGTATGCGCCAGGGCATGGTTGCGATTTCTGGACAGTCCACGTCCCTCCAGGTAGATAACCTGCACATCCTTACGCTGTTTCAAACAGTCCGGCACAAGCGCCAAGTACTTCGCATCGGTGTACTGCATAGAGACCGTGTAGCAAACATCTTCCACGGCATCCTGCAAAACATCCGGCACACGTTCTATACCGGCATCGATGGTACATATCTGTATCTCTATCGTCATACGTGTCGCAAATATACACTATTTTTCACATATAATCCCACTTATTGTGAAAAAATTAGGGTAAAAGCTCAAAATCCAACCGCAAAGGCAGGTGGTCGCTGAATGCTTTTCGGTATTTTCTACCGTAATAGGTGCGATAGGGTTTCCGTCCGCCAAACTTCTTATCGGGTTCCATGAGGAAGGGATAGTCTGCTATAACGTAGCTATCCTCCTTTATACGGATTCTGTCCCCGGTGAGAGCGTAGAAGATATGGTCTATCTGCGACCACTCCCCGTTGTACTTATAGGTGCCCGCCGCTCCGTTCAAGGCTCGAGCCGGGGGTTCCGTCAGTGCGCCTACCTGCATGAGGTGCTGCAGTGCCTCCCCCTGCGACCCTTCATTCATATCTCCCATTACCAGGATGTTGGCGTGCGTACGCACCTCTCTTAGGGAATCGGCTACCCTTTCTATCACCTGCGCTACCATCCGTCTATACTGTTCGGAGATGTCGCCGCCCAACTTACTGGGCATGTGCGTCACCACAACGTCCAGTGTATCGCCGTTCATCACCTGCCCCGCCACATGGAGGATATTACGTGTGGGATGCAGTAGGCGCAACGGTTCCACCGTAATCTCCTGCGATGTCAAGAGATGGAACGATAAGGGCTGATACATCAACACCACATTGATACCGCGAGCATCGGGCGATGCGGTGGTCATAACGTAGCGGTACCCGGCATTGCGCAGCAGGGTACGACGGGTGAGGTGTACCATTACGCTGTCGTCCTCCACCTCGCACAGTCCCACCAAGTCGGGTGGATACTCCTCGCCTACTGCCAGGAGCGTGCGTGCTACGTTTTCCAACTTCTCGTGAAAACGCTTGAACCCCCAGCGGAGCAAACCGTTGGGGGTATAGTTCAAGTCATTTTTTCCTTCGTGATGTTCGGGATAAAACAGGTTCTCGCCGTTCAGCTCCACTACCCGCAAGCGTCGTTGTGCCTGCACAGCGGTGGTGAGCAGAAGGAGGGCTATCAGGATGCTACTGCGATACATATTCATAACATCCGGCATCGGGTGTTGCACTGCGCACCACGCCATCCTTGTCCAACGGATAGAGTTCCGTGGCGACCGTATTGCCCGACTTACTACGGGCATAGGCATTCTCCAGGAGGTGAAAGTCGTAGATAAAATTGTCGGTATCGAACACCCGGAACGCCTTTTCACGTACCGGAGTAGCCTCGGTGTCGGTTGCGTCGCATTCGTAGGATACCTCTACAAATTGTGCTTCATCCGTCTTCTCGGTGCGCAATACACAGCCGTCGAAGAGGAAGTTGAAGGGGGTCTGTCCGTCCATCTCACCCAGATAGTAACTGCGCATCACCACATCGTCGGCATACCCCGTTATGTAGCAGTGGTAGAAGTTGGCTGCATAGATGGGCATCTCCGTTTCGTTATCTATGTGATTCTTGAGATAGAGAGCCTCTCCCCTATTGTAATTCCAGGGATAGAACTGCGCTATCGTATTGAAATAGAAGTTGTAGGCACCGCCCTCTATCCGCACACAATCGTTAAGAGTATTCGATATCTGCGAGTTGGCTACCGTTGCCGACACGCCGGAGAGTTCCAGTCCGTAGCCGGCTACATTGTGTATCACGCTGTTCTCTACCACAAGCGATGGCGTGGCATCGGCACCTTTTATCCGGTCGTTCTCCGTAGCGCGATAGGCTATGCCGTAGTTACCACCATGGATGTCGGCATAGGAGATGTAGTGACTGCCGCTGCCCGACTGCAGGGTGATGCCTCCCCAGCGACCGGCGGTGCGATCGTAGGGCAGATAGGAGAGCATATTCTCGGTGCGGTCGGTGCGGAACACTACGGGATGCTCCCGTGTTCCGTCTACCACCAGCGAACCGTCTACCGAGAGTTTGGCTCCTTCGTGCATATAGAGGAGTGCTCCCTCGTCTATCGTCAGCACGGCTCCCTTGGCTACGTAGATACTGTCGTACACCAGATAGGGTTTATCGGCGGTGAGATGCATATCTTGTGTCACTTGCAGTCCCGACTTGAGGGGTGCTACATCCAGTCCGAAGACGGTGAGCGGCAGGGTTTGCACCACACCGCTCTCCAACTGTAGACAGAGTTTATCGTCCACCCTGCCGGAGATGCCGTTGGGTAATTCGGTCATATCTACGTTGATGAAGACAAAAAGGCTGTCGTTCTTGCGAACTTCAAAGTCGTCTGCCGTCCATCCGTTTGTCTCCGTCAGTGCCACGCCGTCTATGTTCACCCGGAAGAAGGAAGCAGCACCGCCCTCCAACCAAGCACGGGAGATGCGTACGCCATCGCTGTTCCGGTTGTACAACACCGCCTGACGGGTAATGCTCTGCGTAGAGTAGAGCACCGTATCGAACGACAAGCTATCCGTACTGCACATCAGACGGGCACCGGCACTTGTGGTGAAGCCATCGTTGTCGCTGCAGGCTGCCGCACCCAGTAGCAAGCAACCCAGCGCAGCGGCCTTTATATAATAAGGTATATTCATAATCGTTGTTTCGTTACGGATTTGAATCCAATCCTACCATATAAACGAAAACTTCACCCATGTATTTTACTTCTTCTCCGGAATACGCTCCAAAATGGCAAGAAGATGCTTCCATACCGGCTCCACGGAGGGGATGTAAAGACGCTCCTCGGGGGAGTGAACACCGCGCAACGTAGGACCAAAGGAGATCATATCCAGTCCCGGATACTTCTCGCTGAACAGTCCGCACTCCAGTCCTGCATGGATGCCCAGCACCTTAGGATTCTTGCCGAACAACTCGCAGTAGGTCTCCTTGGCAATGTGCAGAATCTCGCTGTCGGGGTTCATTGCCCAACCCGGATAGCCGTCGCCCACCTCTACCGTAGCACCTGCCAACTCAAAACAAGCGGCTATGGTATTCGACATATTGACACGAGCCGAATGTACGGAACTGCGCTGACTGGTAGTCACTACAATCGTACCCGGTTCACCCATCTTCACGCTTGCCAGATTGGAAGAGGTCTCCACCAGCGTATCGTCGGCCTGGCAGATGGCAAATACGCCGTTGTGTACCGCCTGCAGGGCATCTACCATACGGCGGGCTACCGCAGCCTCAACCACCAGCTCCGGTACGTCGCAACTCTCCATATCCCAACGCATCTCCGGCTCCGTAACCCCGTACTCTTGCTCTATCTCCGCTGTCAAGATATTGAAGTCCACACGTACCGCCTCTTTATCGGCAAACGGCACGGCACAGATAGCCTCCGCCTCGCGCGGGATAGCGTTGTGCAGTCCGCCGGCTGTAATCTCGCACAGGCGCCAGTCATACTTCTTGCTCAGGAGATACAAGAAGCGCACCAACAGCTTGTTGGCATTCGCACGTTTCTTGTTGATGTCGTCACCGCTGTGACCACCCACCAAACCGTTCACCACCACACGGAAAGCGAAGTATCCCTTGGGCATAGCCTCCGGTGTGTAACGGAAGACAGCCTCCGTACGTGCGCCACCGGCACAGCTCACAAAGATTTGTCCCTCGTCCTCGCTATCCAAGTTCAGGAGATAATCGCCCGTCATAAAACCCGGTTGCAGCGCAAAGGCACCCGTCAGTCCCGTCTCCTCGTCCACCGTGAAGAGGCACTCCAGGTTACCATGCTTCACATCGGTGCTCTTCAGGATAGCCATCTGCATGGCCACACCTATACCGTTGTCGGCACCCAGCGTAGTACCTTTGGCACGTAACCACTCACCGTCCACATAGGTCTGTATGGCATCGGTATCGAAGTTAATCTCTACCCCGGCATTCTTCTCGCACACCATATCGATGTGACTCTGTAGCACCACCGTGCGACGGTTCTCATATCCCGGTGTTGCCGGTTTCGATATCAGGATGTTTCCCACCTCGTCGCACTTGCAAGGCAGGTTCAGGGAGGTTGCAAACTCTTTCAGGAATGCCACCATCTTTCCCTCTCTCTTCGAAGGGCGTGGCACCTTGTTTACCGCGGAAAAGCAGTCGAACACTACTGTCGGTTTCAGTTCCATTTCGTCTATTTTGTATTAAAAGTTACTATAATATACGTTAAAGTTTGTTCTTTATAGGTTCACTCACCAATTAAAGATTAACTTTGCAGGCAAAAGTAAACAAAAATGATAAAAGTAGCAACCATTTCGGTGTTAATAATTGCAATTGGGCTTCTATTTATGTGCATCCAGATGCTCGTAAAGAAGAACGGAAAATTCCCCAACGGACACGTAAGCAGGAATCCTGCTATGCGCAAGAGGGGTATTAAATGCAATCAGGCTCAGGACTTTGAGGCTCGACGTCCCAACCCTCATGCCATACCGGAACGGCGATGACGCCACGACAGTAACGAACCGAAAATAATGAAAAAGTAAATACAATGAAACAAGGAATGTTTTTAAAGGCTTCTATCTTTACGCTGAGTGCGCTGCTCATGACGGCGTGCAACAAGCAGGAGGCCGAGGAGGAAAGTGCTGCTCCGGCAGCGGCTGCAGTGAGTCAGACGGCAAACAGTGCGGGCATTAAGATTGCATACATCGAGGTGGATACCCTCATGAGTCAGTATCAGTTCTGCAAGGACTACTCTGTACTGCTCACCAAGAAGGGCGAAAATATCCAGCGTACGTTACAGAGCAAGGCTAAGACGTTGCAGGATCAGGTGAATGTGTTCCAGAATAAGTTGCAGCAGAATGCTTATACGCGTGAGGAGGCTGAACGTGTCCAGGAGTCCTTGGCACGCCAGCAGCAGGACTTGCAGACGCTGAACGACCGACTGAGCAACGAGTTTGCTTCCGAGCAGTCTAAGTACAACGAGGCGATGAGAGACTCCATTCAGTCCTTCCTCAAGTCGTACAACAAGACGAAGAAGTTCGATATTATCCTGAGCAAGGCGGGTGATAACATCCTGTATGCCAACAAGGCGTACGACATCACCGACGACGTGGTGAAGGGCTTGAACAAGCGTTACAAGCCTAGCGCAGAGGTGGCTTCGCTCAAGAAATAAGGAGATACATACGAGGAGATGGGTGCAAACTTTATCTCCTCGTTTCATAAGAAACGCATCTAAACGGATTGAAGATGAAGATAACCATTCGCAACGGTCTTCCTACCGATGCTCTGCACATAGCTGCTACCATACGTATGGCGGTGGGCGATGAGATTTGCAACGGGGTGATTACGCCGGGACGCACGGTGGAGGACTTGAATCGTTTGTTTGCCGAACTGGCGGTGGATACTCGTTCGCAATATGCATACACCAATACGCTGGTGGCGGAGAGCGAAGGGGGGGCGGTCATGGGACTGCTCATAGGCTACGATGGTGCCGAACTTTTTCCGCGTAGGGAGTTCTTCTTTGCCAAGGCGAAGGAGATTATGGGGACGGACTACACCGATATGCCTCCGGAGACCGACGATGGGGAGTTCTACATAGATACGCTGGGGGTCTATCCGGCGTACCGCAGACTGGGGGTGGCACGTCTCTTGCTACAGGCTGCCATAGAACGGGCGGCGAGCATAGGGAAACCTGCCGGGCTGTTGGCGGATATGGAGAATACACGGGCTCTGAACTTGTATCACTCCGTGGGGTTCCGCACGGTGAACAACCGCATCTTCATCGACACCGAGATGTACCACATGCAGTACATCAAACCGCTAGAATAAGAATTAATAAACCTCTCATAATAAAGAAACTATGAAGAAACAACCATCTAAAAAGCTTACAGGCTTATTGTTGGCTTCCTTTTGTTTGCCTACAGCATCCTACCGGGTTCTAGCCGACAATTACCGCACCATAGCATCGGTGGCTCCCGTAGAGGTGGAAGCTCCCGAGGGAACGGCTCCGCGCCTGCCGGCTACGCTGTGGGTTACCTACAACGATGGCACTAAGGAGTATCGACAGATTCGCTGGACCAACGCTTCGCTGGCTACCGAGCAGCAGGAGGCTGCCAATGCCGAGTCTCCTTATACCGTAGGGGGTGAATATACCGTGCGTGGATATATAATAGGTGATAATACTACGGCCAATGGCTACCCTGTGCAGGCGCACGTCAAGGTGGTGAGTGGTACGTGGGAGGTGCCTGCCAGTACGCCTGTTGCCAATCCGCTGCCGCTCGACAAGGTGAAGATTAACGGCAACAACCGTCTTACGAGCAACCGTGAGCTGGATATCAATGAGATTCTTTCTTGGGATGTTTCCCAGCAGCTTTATAACTATCGTGTGACGTATAACTTGCCTACCGATGGTTACAAGGAGGCGGATGGTTGGGACTCTCCTACTACCAAACTGAAGGGTCATGGTACGGGACACTATCTTTCGGCTTTGGCGTTTGCCTTTTCGTGCTGCGAGGATCCGGTCAAGAAGTCGGCTTTGCGTGAGAACATCCGTCGTATGGTCAACGAGATGCGTGCTTGCCAGGAGCGTACCTTTGTGTACGATGAGTCGCTGGGTAGATACCGTGAGGCTCGTGATTATGCGCCCGAGGCTACGCTTCGCGACCTGAAGGGTTCGTGGGAGGCGTTCAGCGAGTACGAGAAGGATTATGCCAACTACGGATATGGTTACATGAATGCCATTCCGGCGGCTCACTGTGTGCTCATAGAGAAGTATAGTCCGT
>CAYOKO010000034.1:0-17816 GCA_964404555.1 uncultured Bacteroidaceae bacterium
TCCTTGCAAACCACATCGGCATACTTAATGGCGATGTCCAGGAAGTTGCGCTTACCGGTAGCCTGATAGTGTGCTACGGCTGCCTCGCACAAGTGACCCAAGTTATAGAACTCATGGCTCAAGTCCTCCACCTTGCTCCAGCGAGTAGGACCCGCCCAGTGGTGAGGATTGTCGGGATTCTGTGTACGTGCCGTGTAGAGATAACCGTCCGGCTCCTGACCGGAAGCGATGATAGCGATAACACTGTCTACATACGCCTCCAGCTTCTTATCGGGATAGGTCTGCAGCAGGTAGCTGGCACCTTCGATGGTCTTGTACGGGTCGGTATCGTCGAAGGAGTATCCCACGCCGTTTACCTTAAACACCTTGCTAGGATCCTTCAAGTGCTCGGCTGCATTCTCGAAGTTCTTGTAGCGTCCCGTTTCCTCACACTTGGAGAATGCCAACGGGATGGTAACCTCGCGGCTCGCTTTGAGGCGTTGTCCCCAAAATGTGTTGGGAGTGACCTTAACCGAAGTGAACGGAACCGGATCTGTTGGGTATCCGCCCGACTTAACCTTTTGTGCCTGTGCCGTTCCTATGGTGGCGGCAAGTATGCACAATCCGAAGATTCTTTTCATTTAAATTGCAGTTTATAAATTGATACTATTACTATTTACACTTGATGATGGCGAGGAATCCACCTCCACTGGTCATGGAGATGCTTACCTTGTCGCCGGAGAGATATTCCTTGAGTTGTTGAGGCTCTTGCTCTATGCGATAGTCGGAGGCACTCTTCTCGGCATTCTTGCCGTCGGTGAGGAGGGTGACGCTCTTGATACTATGTACATTGAAAGGCAGTTCGCTGAGCGACAGACAAACGGTGCGAGGTGCATCCCAGTTGTTCATGCCGGCGATGTACCAGTTGCCTTCTTTATCCTTGCGAGCGGTGACGATGTACTGCGACATGACACCTGCCAGCGTCTTGCTCTCTGCCCATGTAACCGGAATGGCGGCGATGAGGGAGGTGTATTCCTCCTCCTTCTCGTAGGCGGTAGGAGAGTCTGCCAGCATACTGAACGGGGAGTCGTAGCAAACATACATGGCTGCTTGATGGCAGCGAGTACCCTGACTCTGAGGGTGATAGTACATGGGCTGCCAGTCCTTCTTGCTCGCATTGCGCATGGCTCCCTGCGTGAAGTCCACCGGTCCCGTCATGCCACGCATATAGGGCATGGTGACATCGTATCTGGGCATATCCTTTTTCACCGGTTCCCATTTGGTCTCTTCCATACCGAAGCACGCTTCGAAGTTGATGACATTGGGGTAGGTGCGTTGTATGCCGGTGGGAGGGTAGATGCCGTGGTAGTCCAGGAAGAGGTGGTACTGTGCACACTTGGCTGCGATGCGGTAGGTCATATCCACGGCTTCTTGGTCGTTGCGATCCATGAAGTCTACTTTGAATCCCTTTACGCCCATGGCGCTGTATCGTTTGCAAGCCTCTTCCAACTGCTCGTCGAGTACGTTGAACACGGTCCATAGAACGATGCCGACACCCTTTTCTTTGCCGTACCGGATAAGCTCTTCCAAATCGATTTCCGGGATAACGGTGAGCATATCTCCCTTGGCGGAGGTGTACCAACCTTCGTCGAGTACCACGTACTCCAGTCCGTGGTTGGCGGCAAAGTCTATATAATATTTATAGGTACGTGTATTGATACCTGCCTCGAAGTCTACGTGTTCCAGTCCCCAGTCGTTCCACCAGTCCCATGCTACTTTGCCCGGTTTTATCCAGTCGGTGTTACCTATGCGGTTCTTGTCGGCGAGGGCATAGACCAGCGGATTTTGCGGCATATCGGTATCCTTTTCCGTTACCGCCAGAATGCGCCACGGAAAGTCGCGGGTGCCTTGTGTCTTGGCTATGTAGGTCTCCTCGGAGGTGACATATTTTTGTTGTCGCCAGGCGTACTTGTTGAACGTCTTGGGATAGTGTGCAAATACGGCTGACAGGTTGCCGGAGAGATACATACAGGGGTATTCCTCTACGTTGCTCTCCATTAGTGTCACCTTGCACTGTCCGTCGGCGGTTGCCTCGTCTACGGCAAAGGTGGCGGGCAGGAATGCCAGTTTATCCTTGGGCTGCTGAGAGAGCTTTGCTTCGGTATAGTAGTTCTGGAATGCCATCTTCATGGGTTCCTTGTCGTTGGTGGAGTAGGAGAACCATGCATAGGGGTCGTTGGGGAACTGTAGGTTTAGGGCTTCGCTGTTTACCAGTGTTGTCCCTTTGCCCAGGGTGCTGTGAAAACGATATGCCAGTCCGCTGTCGTAGAGGCGTACAACGAGTGTGCCTTGTCCGCAGGGGATGGTTACTTGGTTGTATGTCAGCGCAAACTTCGGGGTGTGGTAGAAGGGGGCTTCTATCTTCTCGGTTTGCTGCGTAGCTTTTCCGGTGAGGATATTGCCATTCTTATCGACCTTTGCTGCGGCAACGGTGCCTAGCGTATAGTCCTTGCCTCCTTTTTCCAACAGCATGGCAGGTTGTACACTTGCCAACTCCTTGTCGCCTAGATAGAGATGCAGGGTGACGGCAGAGGTCTTCCCGGAGGATTTATCTCCCGTAAACTGTACGTGCAACTTGCCGTTGGGACTGGTCAGGTTGTTGGCAGCAGCCGTCACGCTCAACAGGAGGACAAGCATCCATAGTATTCTTTTCATATCTTTCTAATGTTTATTTCACTGTAAAACTGTAGGGATAGGTAGCCATCTTTCTGTCCGACGGTTCGTAAGGGTTCTCGTCGGCAACCGATGTATGCTTGCTTGGGGTGGCGGCAACCACCAGGTACAAGTACTTCAACTCCTTGTTTGCCGGTACCTTAAAGGTGATTTTCCCCTTTATTTTCGAAGAACTTTCTCCGTAGATGGGCTCGCCCTCCGGAGTGATGCCCACGAATCCATAGTGCCATCCGGCATCCTCGCTCTCTTTACCACGGAAACGAACGGTCACGCTCTTGCCTGCCTCCGGCAGATTGAGTTTTATGGCATTGAAGCCGTATTCCTCGGGCGCATGAATCGGTTGTTGTTCATTGTTTACCGTCTGTACGGGACTATCGTAGCTGCCTATCAACGGTTTGCAAACTTGATGAATACGTGCATCGTCGAACGCCATAAGCTTGCGATAGCAGTCGAATACTTCATCGTTCCATTGTTCTTGAGTGATATTTGTAATACGTTGGTAGGTTGTAACCGGGTCTTCACCTCGTTTGCCATTGCGGAAGAGATGGGCAATAAACGGTTTTCCATGTTTGGTACCCCAGTATTCCAGTACGTATGGAGAGTGATAGATGTTGTCCATGGCAAGGAAATGCTTGTAGGTAAGTTCCGTCCAAGCCTTAAAGTGATAATTCTCGTCGAACACCCATTCCGGGTTGACCTGCCACAGCATCCATTGGCTAGCCATCTCAAAGATGCCGCCACCGCCCCAGCTTTCGCCTTCGCCGTCGCAGGAGATCTGACTCTGGAAGGAGTGTCCCAGCTCATGAGCGATGCAATTGAGCTTGCGATCTTGTACACGTTGCGGTGTAATCCACAGAGCACCTATGGTGTTATCGTAGTCGCCGCCGTAGGCAGTACCTTCGAGAGAGTAGTTCAGCATTACCATCATGCGATACTTATCGGCCTTACTACCGGGCTTAATGAATTGCAAGGTGTCTTTAAAGAAATGGTAGAAATCCTCCAACCGTTCGGTGAGATTGTTGAGATTTACCTTCATGTTCTGTCCCTTCAGGTCGGGAGCCGAGCCCACATCGTTTCCGAATCCTTTTTCCCAGAACACAGCCACATTGGGCGTATTTACGGAGTGGGCATAACAATAGCGTGCTGTATCGCATGAAAAGTCTATATTCCGCAGTTCATTGGGAATATAAATCTCCTTTTGTTGTGCGGCAGTAGTGATGCCGCAGAGGGTTAGGAGCATGCATATCACAGGAATAGATTTTATCTTCATCTTTGTATATGTATGGTTTACCATTTTGTCTCTGCAAACTTACTAAAAAAATCCATAAGTTTGGCTATATTTTGCGGAAAATTGACGAAAAGGTGGTAGATTGTATTCGTTTGGTGTAGGAAGGTTGCTTTAGAACATAAAAAAAGGACAAGCTGTTCGCTTATCCTCTTACTTGGTTGCGGGGGTCCGACTCGAACGGGCGACCTCCAGGTTATGAGCCTGGCGAGCTACCAACTGCTCCACCCCGCGATATTTCCGATTTGCGAGTGCAAAGGTACGACTATTTGTTGAACATTCCAAATAAATGGACAATTATTTGCAAGAAATGGCTATAAATTGTACACTTTTAAGAAAAATGACCGTAGTTTTAAAGGTTGGATGGTGTTTTAAAAGCAAATGTACGGTTCCAAACGCTGTCGCTCCGCCTCCGTGAGGTTGCAGATGAAGGCGAGCTGCGCCATATTTTCTATTTTTCCATAGAGTCGGCGATACTCTACGATAGCCTTCGCCGTGGAATATCGGTGGAGATACGGATGTTTGCGCAACTCCTCCAGCGAACTCTCGTTTACCGGAACCTTACGAAGCGTGGCATCCTTCGATACCCGGAACCAACGCACCAAATCCTCCGGTAGGAACTGTATATCCTTTAGTTGTTCTGCCGAATGGAAGCCACCCAGTTCATTGCGATACCGCAGGATAACCTTTGCATAGCTACTTCCAATCCCCGGTACACGTTTTAGTTCCGTGGAGTCTATGCTGTTCAACTCCAGTACCGTCCCCTCGGCATACTTCTCTATACGTGTAAACGCCGGACGGGAGACATATTCGCTATCGACCGTGGAGGATGCTTCTTGCGAGGAGCTTTCTATGCGTATATAGGGGCGTAATCGCAGGAACTCTTTCTCGCTTAGTCCGTAGAGGCGAGCCAGTGCATCCGGCGTACGGAATCGCCCCCCTGCTCTCCTATACTTGAGTAGGTTCTTTACCTGATACCACTTCATTCCCACCCGTAGGAGTGTGATGGAATCTGCCGTATTGGGGTCGAACGGGAAGAGGGATACCGCAATGTCCGAGTGTTTATCGTAGTGCCGATAATGCGTCTTCTCCCGGTGGTACCGAGTGTACGATGGCGTAAACATACGGGTAGAGTCGGAGAGTAGTTCCTCTCCGTCGTCTTGCTGCGTGTACATACGGTACATCTGCATCCCTGTGATGTAGAGAAGCAACATGAGCGATATCGTCACGAGTGCCCGAGCATCCGACTTGGACATCCGCAAGAAGTTCTTCGCCATTTATTCGCCCAACAACTCGTTTATGAAGACCACCGCAATGGCAACCGGGCAGATAAACTTGAGGATAAAGACGTAGATGTTGTACACCGATTTGTTGACCGTCCCTGCGTTGGTAACCTCCGACCAGCGAATCTTCTTGTCGAGGAACCATCCGGCAAAGATGGATATGAACATACCGCCGATGGGCAACAGTAGTTTTCCGGAGACGTAGTCGAAGATGTCGAAGATGGTCATGTGGAAAAGTTGTGCATCGTTCAATACGCCAAAGGAGAGGGAGCAGAAGAGTCCCAGTACAAAGCAGATGGCGGTGACGCAAATGGCTGCCGATGAGCGCTTGAGTCCGAAACGCTCGTGGATGTATGCCGTAACTGCCTCGTGCATGGAGATGGTGGAGGTAAGTGCCGATAGTGCTAATAGTATATAGAATAGGGTGGAGAAGATGTATGCTAGTACGGGTGCATTCCCGAAAGCCAACTTAAAGACGTTTGGCAAGGTGATGAACACCAGTCCCGGTCCTTCGTCCGGACTGACACCCGGAACCGAGAATACTGCCGGGAAGATGATGAATCCCGCCATAATGGCTATGACGGTGTCGAGAAGAGCCACGCTGGAGGCTGTCTTCACCAGGTTTACCTTTTCTCCGAAATAGGAGGCGTAGGTACACAAGCATCCCATGCCCAGGCTAAGAGAAAAGAATGCTTGTCCCATGGCACTCAGTACTACATCGGATGTTACCTTGCTGAAGTCGGGTTTCAGCAGGAAGGTAAGTCCCGCCTTTGCACCGGGCATGGTGAAGGAGAAGCAAACGAGCAACATGATGATGAGCAACAACATGGGCATCATAATCTTGGAGAACTTCTCGATACCCTTCTGCACACCGCGAACAATGACATAGTGTGTGAGTAGGAGGAAGAGCGTCATGTAGATGAGCGGTTGGATGGGGTTGGAGACAAAATCGTTGAATACCGCTCCGTAGTCCGATGTATCCGAGAAGTCGTCGGCAGCTGCTTTCAGGGTGTATTCCAGCGTCCATCCCGCCACCACGCTGTAGTAGCTCAGGATAACCAGTCCGCTGAATACTCCCATTCTGCCTACCCATTTCCACTGCGTACCCGGAGACAGTATCTCGTAGGCGGTAGCGGTGTTGGCGTGGGAGTGTCTACCTATCAAGAATTCCGAAATTATGACCGGCATACCCAGGACGAGTACACATAACACGTAGATAAGGAGGAATGCTGCTCCTCCGTTATTACCTGTCTCCGTAGGGAAACGCCAAACATTTCCCAGTCCGACAGCCGAACCTGCTGAAGCCAGAATGATACCCAATCGACTTCCGAATTGCGCTCTATTGCTCATTTTTATATCTAAAAAATCAATTTCATTACATTTTGGTTGCAAAATTAGTAAAAAAAGTAGTACTTTTGCGGTAAATTAAAGGAAAATGGTGTCTTTATCGTATTATTTGAAACATTATTGGAAATCCCTCTTCGTTCTTGTAGCGATATGGGTGCTTTCTCTCGTTCCCGCTTTTCCGGAAACTCCTATGGACGATGTTCCGTTTGTTGATAAGTGGGTACACTTTGTTATGTATGGCGGTTTTACATTGGTTATCTGGTGGGAGTACCTCACTTGTCACCGGTATATAGATTATGCCAAGTTGGCGGTTTTCGGGGTTGTATCTCCTATGCTGATGGGTGGTTTGCTGGAAATCGTTCAGGGTACGTGTACTACCTGCCGCTCCGGCGACTGGTGGGATTTTGTTGCCAATTCAGTAGGGGTATGTCTGGGTACGGTCGTTGGGTTGGCGCTGAATCGTTGGTGGTTTAGGAGAAGAAGATAAAAGGTTCGAGCCTGCGATTCCCCCGGCTCGAACCTTTTATTCCTGTCCTTTCCACAAGCAATAAGGAAACTTGCGGAGATGGGAATTGTAATATCTCCTATCCCCCGTAACCTCCTTACCTATGAAATCGGGCTTCTCGTAGGGTTCTTGTTCGTCGGATAGTTCCACCTCTGCCATGACAAGTCCCTCGTTGTTGCCGTAAAACTCGTCCACTTCGAACGTGTGCTTACCGCTGCGCACCAGATAGCGTGTTTTGTCTATAATGCCCGGTTCGCAAAGATTCATGAGCTCCTTGGCATCGCTCAGCGCAATCTCGGTCTCAAACTCGTAGCGTGCCATCCCCTCTTGGTTCGAAGGCCCTTTAATCGTAAGGTAACCTTTCTCTCCACGAATACGCACCCGCACCGTCTTGCCGTTGCCACTGGAGATATACCCCTGCATAATGCGGTCGGCAGCAAACGCCTTACTCTTATACTCCCCGATAACCAGGAATTTACGTTCTATTTCCAGTCCCATACCTAAACTATATATATTACTCCTCCGGTGCCGTACCCGCAAACTCCATGAGATATGCCTTAATGAAACCATCGATCTTACCATCCATCACACCGTTTACATCCGATGTCTGGAAATTCGTTCGATGATCCTTCACGCGGCGGTCGTCGAACACATAGCTACGAATCTGGCTACCCCATTCAATCTTCTTCTTGCCTGCCTCAATCTTCGCTTGCGCTTCACGTTGCTTCTTCAAGGCACGCTCGTACAACTGTGAACGCAGCAAACGCATAGCATTCTCACGGTTCTCCAACTGCTTACGGCTCTCCGTATTCTCAATCAAGATTTCTTCTTCTTCGCCCGTGTCCGGATCCTTATACATATAACGCAAGCGCACACCCGTCTCTACCTTGTTGACGTTCTGACCACCTGCACCACCGGAACGGAACAAATCCCAAGATACACGCGCCGGATCTACATACACCTCTATGGTATCGTCCACCAACGGTGTTACAAAGACCGATGCAAAGGACGTCATACGCTTACCCTGTGCATTGTAGGGAGATACACGCACCAAACGATGCACACCGTTCTCCGACTTCAGGTAACCATACGCATAGTCGCCCTCAATCTCCATCGTCACCGTCTTGATGCCCGCCTCGTCACCATCCTGCAAGTTGCTCACGGTACACTTATAACCGTGTGCCTCGGCATAGCGCATATACAGACGCATGAGCATAGATGCCCAGTCTTGACTCTCCGTACCACCGGCTCCGGAGTTGATTTTCAGTACCGCCGACAACGGGTCTTCCTCTTGTTGCAACATATTGCGCAGCTCCAACGCTTCGATAGCCTCCACCGCCTTACGGTAGGATTCGTCTACCTCCTCCTCGGAAACCGCTTCGTCCTTAAAGAAGTCGAACGCCAGTTCCAGTTCATCTGCCAATGCTTTCACTTCGTTGTATCCGTCAATCCACTTGCGTATACCCTTTACCTTCTTCATCTGCTCCTCGGCAGCCTTGGCATCGTCCCAGAAACCCGGAACCTGTGTGCGTAGCTCCTCCTCTTGTACCTCTATCAGTTTAGCCTCTATGTTCAGGTAGCGGTTCAGTTGTTCCACACGCTCCTTTACATCTTTCAATTGTTCTATTGTTATCATCTTTCTATCAGTCTTCTTCTCTTGTCATTATTACTCCGCATACATGGCATCTATTTCCTTCTTATAGTTCTCTGCCAGTACTCTACGTTTTACCTTTAACGTGTTGGTGAGTTCGCCTCGTTCCATGGAGAAGGGTTGCGGAAGCAGGCAAATCTTCTTAATCTGCTCGTAGTGTGCAAACTCTTGTTGCAGTGTTTCTATGCGTGTCATCACCATATCGTTGATACGTACATTCTTGCACAATTCCTCCGTGCTGCCGTATTCTATGCCACGCTTCTTGGCATACTCCTCCAGTAGTGGATAATTCGGAATGATAAGTGCCGATACAAACTTGCGCTGGTCGGCTATAATCACAATCTGGTCGATGTAGCGATCTACCACCAACTTCGATTCAATCATCTGCGGGGCTATATACTTGCCGTTGGAGGTTTTAAACAAGTCCTTGATACGGTCGGTAAGATACAACTCACCATCTTTCATGTATCCGGCATCACCTGTATGGAACCAACCCTCGGTATCGATGGCATCGGCAGTAGCCGCTTCCTTCTTGTAATAGCCCGGAGTGATGGAGGGACCCTTTAGCAGAATCTCGCTCGTCTCTTCGTCGATACGCATCTTGTAGGTGCCTAGCGGACGACCCACGGAGCCGATGGAAATTTTCTTTGTGTTGATGTCGAGCGTCACGGTTGCTGTTGTCTCCGTGAGTCCGTAGCCTACCACCATATTGATGCCCACGGAACGAACAAACTCCTCAATTACCGGCGGGACAGCCGCTCCGGCAGTGGGGAAGAAGTTGGCACGTTCCAGTCCCAACGTGCTCTTAAGTAGTGCAATAATGGTCTTCTCGTAGAACCCGTACTGCAACTTGAGCGACAATGGTGGCTCCTTTTGGTTGCACAGATAGTCTACATTATATTTTTTACCTATGCGCAATGCTTCCTTCATGAGTTTACGTTGCACAAAGTTACTTGCCTCAATCTTATCGCAAACAGCCGAATACACCTTCTCCCAGAAGCGCGGAACCGAACACATACAAGTGGGGTGTACCTCGCGCATGGACTGCAATACATCCTGCGGGCGTAGGTTCACCGCCAGCTGGCAACCGCACGCCAAGCACAGGTAGGACCATGCACGTTCAAAAACGTGCGTAAACGGCAGGAAGTTCAGTATCACATCCTTCTCGCCCAATGGCAGAATCTTGTGTCCCGCAATTGCCGAACGGTACATCTCATGCGTCAGCACCACTCCCTTGCTATTGCCGGTTGTACCCGATGTGTATAGGATGTTGGCAATATCCGTAGGCTGGAAACTGTGTGCACGGTTGTACACTCCTGCTTGCTGTTTGCGCTCCATACCCATCTTTAGGAATTCATCGAAGTAGATAGAGAGTTCATCGTTCGCATTCTTCTTTACCTTGCGGTCGAAGATGATGATGCGCTCCATGGTGGGACACATGGAATGCACCCGGAACGCCGTTTCATACTGTGGTTGTTCTCCCACGAAGACAAAGCGAATCTGCGCATCGTCTATCATGTACTTCACCTGCGCCTCGGAGCTGGTGGCATAGAACGGAATGGTTACCGCACGCACTCCATAGGCACCGAAGTCCAGATAGATGCACTCCGGCATATTCTGGGAGAATACAGCCACGTTCTCCTGCACCTTCACCCCCAATTCGAGGAGTGCATTCGATACATAGTTCACCTTCTTCGCCAAGTCGTTCCAGCTTACCGGAACCCACGAGTTCGTATCATAGTTACGATATGAAATTGCCGTCTTTTTTCCATACTTCTGCGCTTGTTCCGCTATGAGTACGGGGAGATAACTTCCATTCAACATATTTGCGATATTTATATTTTTTGCGCTACAAAGTTATGGTTTTATTTGCAACTAACTGAAAGTTTTCGCCTTTTTCTTGCTTTTTTGTCGATGAAAGTGTGTAACTTTGCCCAAAAGACATACTATTATGGATAAAAAAGAACTTTTTCAAGAGGCTTTGGAACTCTTAAAGTCGCTCATTTCCATCCCTTCGGTGAGTAGAGATGAGGCGAAAGCTGCCGATTGCTTTTGTGCCTTCCTGGCAGCACACAAGGTGACATACAATCGTCATGGCAACAATATCTATTGTATAGATCCTCACTACGATGCAAGTCGTCCCACACTCCTGCTTAATGCCCATATCGATACGGTGAAACCTGTCAACGGATGGGTGCGCGACCCTTTTACTCCGACCCTCGAGGGAGATAGAATCTATGGATTGGGTTCCAACGATGATGGTGCCAGTCTGGTTTCCCTCCTACAAACTTACCGTTGGCTTACGGCACGTCCGCAAGTCTATAACCTCGTTTTTGTGGCGTCCTGTGAGGAGGAGGTATCCGGCAAGAACGGCATAGAGAGTGTGCTGCCGCTGCTCCCGCACATCGATGTTGCTCTGGTGGGCGAACCCACGGGTATGCAACCTGCTATTGCCGAGAAGGGATTGATGGTACTCGATGTTACTGCGCACGGTAAGTCGGGACATGCTGCCCGCAACGAGGGGGTGAATGCTATCTATAAGGCTATGGAGGATATTGCTTGGTTTAAGGGACATACGTTCGAAAAACACACCGAACTCCTGGGACCTGTCAAGATGAGTGTGACGATTATTCAGGCTGGTACGCAGCACAATGTGGTGCCCGATACCTGTACCTTTACGGTGGATATCCGCAGCAATGAGTGCTACACCAACGAGGAACTCTATCGATACATCTGTTCTCAAGTGCAGAGCGATGTTAAGGCACGTTCTTTCCGCTTGAACTCCTCGCGTATAGAACCGGAACATCCGCTCATTCGTCGCTGTGTGGAGATGGGAAAGATGCCGTTTGGTTCTCCCACACTCTCCGACCAAGCCCTTATGCACTTCCCTTCCTTCAAGATGGGACCCGGAAACTCTGCCCGTTCTCACACGGCCGATGAGTTTATAGTAACCACGGAGATAGAAGCCGCTATGGAGGAATATCGACTGTTACTGGACGGAATGAACCTGTAGGAGTAGGTAAAACTTGTCTTTTTACAAAAATATGTCGGGTATTTTGATAATTTAACACAACAAGTGAGAAAAATAGTCTTTGTTTTCGTATTTTTGCGAGGTTTATTAGAACAATAGATACAATAATTAATAGTGAATATTATGAAAAAAGCTTTTTTCTTAGCAACGGTACTCCTAGCCGGTACCTTGTCTACAACCTCCTGTAAGCACTGGGACGGTGATTCCGACTTGCAGGATATCTCTGTTGTGAATGCTGTCGTTAATCACACGCCATTGGTAATGGATAAATCCGTGGGTGTGCAGGTGAGCAGTGTCCCGACTTCTACAACCGATGAGACCATCGGTGCAGATAACATTACTATTACATCGGCTGTTTCCAATGTGAGCGGTACAACCTCCGGTACGCAGACGGTGCAGATTGTTTCTGCGCATCAGTATAGCTCTTTCCACGTTGCTACGCAGACGGATGAGAAGGAGGCTATTGTTTATGAGATTCCCAATGCCTCCAACTTTGAGACGGTGAACGATAACGGTGAGTATGTGTACACTTTCGAAATGGAGATTAACAACCCTACGGATAAGTATGAGGGTACGGTTGTGACCGATTTCTATGGTACTTACACTACGATAGGTGGCGAGACAGTGACTACCGCTCCTCAGTCCATGACAACAAAGGTTACCGGTCAGACTTATGTTTCAAAGGGGGTTAGCAATACTGAAATAGATGCAACAAAGGGTTTGAACATTTCTTTGGAGTTTGATAGTCGTAAGGACGTGGATGTGTACTTGAAGACTCCGAGTGGTGATACTATTTACTTTGGTAATCCGGGTATGAATTTGAACGGTTATTCTTACGGATTGGACGACGATGCCAATGCCGGATGTGAGGGCAATAGCAGAAGTGAAACCATCAGCTTGCCGGTTGAGTTGCTGGAGAACGGTGTTTATACCGTGTTGGTTGACTTGTATTTGAACTGCGATACCACGGTGGCAACAAACTGGAGTATCAAGGCTCTGTACGACAATGTCTTGGTAACACCGCAAACGGGCGAGAATCCTGCTTCCGGTATATATGCAAAGAATGCGAAGGGTAGTATGGGATGTAATCTTTCCGAGGTAATGACATTTACTCTCTCCGGAATCCCTGCTTCTGCCGGTACACGTGCTGCAAAGGAGGCTACCAAGAGAAGTGCTTCTCTTCTGGGGCAGATGAAGTTGGAGGAGGCTCAGTGGTATAAGAGTCAGAAGTAATAATTCCAATCATACTAAAAAAGCGGAGGACTGATGTGTCGGTTCTCCGCTTTTTTTACTTAGTATCTTACTCTCTAGTAGGGTAGTGCAAATTCTCGGGAGTTATCTTCTCCAGTACCTCGGTGAGGTATTTACGGCTCTCCCATTTTGCCATGGGGAGGTCGTGCAACAGATAGTTGCCGCAATCCTGCGGAGCCGCACCCGGAATGTCTCCTTCGAAATCTGCCACAAAACGGAAAGTCTCCTGCATCAATTCCACAATATCTTCGCTTTCTAAATTTCCCTTCATGAGCAGGTAATTACCCGTAAGGCAACCCATAGGTCCCCAGTACACTATCTTGTCTGCCCATGTAGGATGGTTGCGCAGGTAAGTAGCCGCAAGATGCTCAATGGTGTGCAATGCACCCTGTCCCAATGCCGGTTCGCGATTGGGTTCCTTCATGCGGATATCGAATGTGGTAACCGTTTCGCCACCCACCTCATCCTTGCGCGATACGTAGATGCCACGCAACAATTGGTTGTGGTCTATGGTAAAACTTGGAATTTTCTTCATATTATCATTCTTGTTTGTTCCTATTGTATCCTGTTATAGGGTGTCCGGCATAGCTTCCAAGAAGCGCTTAGTCACGCCAAAGGAGTTGGCTGCCAGGGTGTCCCAAAAGTTTTCGTACTGCTTCCAGTGCTCATCTGCTCCCGGAGTATCGCTAATGATACGGAAGCTTGCAAAGGGCACATCATACAAGTGGCACACCTGTGCTATAGCCCCCGACTCCATATCCACTGCCAAGCCATCCGGGAACTTATTCTTAATCTCCTGCAACTCCGTCTGACTCGTTACAAAGCGGTCACCGCAGCAGATAAGTCCTTCGCTTACAGGTACATCGGAATGCATGGTCGTAGCTATGTTGCGCAGACGGGGATTTCCGGAGAAACGCACAGGCAACCCTTGCACCTGTCCATAGGCATTGCCTTCGCCACACCACACATCGTGGTACACCACCTCTTTGCTCACCACTACACTCATGACAGATGCCTTTGCATCGATGCCACCTGCCACACCGGTGCTGATGACGCAATCCGGATGGAAATTCAAGATAAGCTCCACCGTACCGGCAGCCGCATTTACCTTACCTATACCACACTGCATCAGCACGATGGTATTTCCACTCAATTTACCTTCTACATAGCGGAAGGGCGCTATCTCAAATTCGCTCTTCTCTTCCAACATCTCGGCAATCTGTGCAAACTCGCTGCCCAGAGCCGTAAGTACACCTATCTTCATACTTTCTTAGTTATGTATATTTTCGGTTCTTAATCTCTAACGCTTGCAGTAAGCGTCTGCAAAGTTATATAAAAGTGCTCAAAAAAGAACAACAAAACGTGTGAACGAACTATAAATCGTCACACGTTTTGCCTTTTGTCTATTTTTGCGGGGTTATTTTACTACGTTTATGTGGAAGTAATCCACATCTACCGAACCACCCGTTTGCTGCGTGGGGAAGTAGAAGATGCCCACACGCTGACCGCAGAAGTCGGGCCAGTCAAAGTACATCGCCAACTCATCACCTATCTGTTTCCATGTCTTACCATCCGTGCTGTAGTAGAAGGCACCCTTATCGGTACGGTTGCGGAAATCGGCGGTACACTTCAGGTAGATAACCTTTTGTGACAGCGTCTGCTGCTCTATTACCTTACCCTCGGCATCGCCTTTCTCCATCGCCTTGCGCATCACTAGACTGCGAACACCATCTTTCTGCTCTACGCCCACATAGCCATAGCGATTTTGGAAGAGGGAGAGACCGGCGCAGTCGCCATCTTTCATCTTGGAAATGTCCATCTTGATAACCGCCTCGCACTGTGGACCAAAGACACGCTGTGTAAGTGTGTTGCGAGCATCGCGTATATTGTGTGCCAGCACACCGCCTTTGAGGCGCAACCATCCTTTGCGGTCGGTTAGACTCCAGTAACGATTGTCCGGGTTATGGTTCCACTGCCATTCCAGGCGCAGGTTGGAGCCATTATAATCGAACTCACCTCCCTTGCCTTTACTATCGGCATATTTCTCGGAGGTGAGGTAGCGTGTCTTACCGTTGTTGAACTCATCACTGCTAACCACCGATTTCTTGCGATCCTTTTCCGTTGAGGCTACCGGTAGTGCTTGCACGGCATCCACCGTTGTGCCGTTGTTGCCCAGTACAGGCCACTTATCTTCGTCCCATGTTAGGTTTACCAGCACCGGCATACGTCCCAGTGCTCCCTGGTCTTGGAAAAGCATGGCGTACCATTTGCCATCGGGTGTGTCCACAATGCCGCCCTGAGCTACACCGTTGTTCTTCATGTAGGAGCTGCCATTGTCTGTCATGTGCCCCGAGAACACCTTGCGCACCTCCCATTTACCGCCGGTAAGCGACTTGTTGCGCCATACAATCTCCTCGCGTAGGCCGTTGCACATCTGTATCATAAAGATGTAGTAGTAATCGCCTATCTTATATCCGTGATAACCCTCTGCACGTAGACCGCGAGAAGGGTTATCGGCTTGCGTATAGTCTAGAATTTTCACCTCGCGACCCAGCGATACGCCGCCCTTACCATCGGAAATCAAGTCTACGAGATATGCTTCGTGTTTCTCTAAGCTACCGTCGGGATGCACCACGTACTTCTTGCACTCCGTACCCGTATCTTCGAATAGGAATCCCGGGTCGTAGCACATACGTACCTCGTTGCGTTTCCAGGGTCCCTTCTCTATGTCCTTCGTCGTAAAAATGTATGACTTACCTGTGGTGTTGCAAGATACAATCAGGTAGAACAATCCTTCGTATTTATCGTAGCGCAGGTTGGCTGCCCACGAACCGCTAGAGTATTCACTCTTGCCGTTGCGGAGCGTAAAGGCATCGTTCTCCTCCAGTTGGTCGTGTGCATAGCCCACGATTTCCCAATTCACCAGGTCGGTAGACTTCATGATGGGGCATCCCGGAGAAAAGTGCATGGTAGTACTTACCATATAGAATGCATTACCTACACGAGTGACACACACATCGGGTACATCCGACCATATAACAGGGTTCTGAAATGTTCCATTTCCCAAGTCGCGCGATGTTTGCGCGGTAGCCTTCGGAGACATCCCCAGAGTCCCCAGCAGCAGGAGTGATATAGCTATATACTTCTTCATGATAAATTGTATCTGTTTACAGTTGGCAAAGATACATATATTTTTAGGAAAAGCACCGCAAAATGCAACTATTCTTTAAAAAAGAGACACTTTTTGTAGAAAACATTTATAAAAGCCGACAAAAGTCTACGAAATTGATTACTTTTGCATCACAAAGATTACTAAACGTAGATATTAATAAGGTATAAGATGAAGAAGATTAGAGCAGCCGTAGTGGGTTACGGTAATATCGGTAAGTATGTGGTAGAGGCTTTGGAAGCTGCTCCCGATTTTGAGATTGCAGGAGTTGTTCGTCGCCATGGCGCAGAGAACAAACCGGTAGAGTTGGCAGACTATCCGGTGGTAAAGGATATCAAGGAATTGAAGGATGTAGATGTTGCGGTTCTGGCTACTCCTACCCGCAGCGTAGAGGTGTATGCCAAGCAGATTCTGGCTATGGGTATCAACACCGTAGATAGCTTTGACATCCACACCCAGATTACCGACTTGCGTCGTTCATTGGACGCAGCAGCTAAGGCCGGTAATGCTGTATCCGTAATTTCAGCCGGATGGGATCCGGGAAGTGATTCCATTGTACGAACTTTGATGGAGGCAATAGCACCGAAGGGTGTTACCTACACCAATTTCGGTCCGGGTCGTAGCATGGGACACTCTGTAGCGGTTCGTGCTATCGAGGGTGTAAGAGATGCGCTCTCCATGACCATTCCTGTGGGTACGGGTATTCACCGTCGTATGGTATATGTGGAGCTGGAAGAAGGTGCCGATTTTGCAAAGGTGGAGGCAGCTATCAAGGCAGATCCTTACTTCGTAAACGATGAGACGCACGTTCAGCAGGTTCCGTGTGTAGACGATCTTAATGATGTGGGTCATGGTGTAAACCTTGTTCGCAAGGGTGTTTCCGGTAAGACGCACAATCAGCTTTTCGAGTTCGATATGAAAATCAATAACCCTGCCCTTACCGCACAGGTGTTGGTGTGTGTGGCGCGTGCTTCCATGAAGCAACAGCCGGGTTGCTATACCATGATAGAAATTCCTGTAATCGACCTCTTGCAGGGCGAGCGTGAGGATCTTATTAAGCATCTGGTGTAAATCTTTTCACTAAAGGAACAGAAATAGCCTCTCTATCCGCAGCGGATGGAGGGGCTTTTTATATGTGAAGATTCAATTTTCCGTTTTTTTATTTTGTCATGTTCGAAAAAACGTGTACCTTTGCATCCACGTTGAAGAAATAGTCTGCGGAAATAGCTCAGTTGGTAGAGCACAACCTTGCCAAGGTTGGGGTCGCGAGTTCGAGTCTCGTTTTCCGCTCCACAGGTTGCTCCGATGGTGGAATCGGTAGACACGAAGGACTTAAAATCCTTTGGCCAGTGATGGCTGTGCGGGTTCAAGTCCCGCTCGGAGTACAGAAACATTGCCAATAGTTTTTTCGTAAGATAAACTGTTGGCAATGTTTGTTTTTATGACATAAGTTACTTTAGATGGATGCGGAATGGTTACAGAACTACCTCGTAATACCTTTCGCTTCAATAACCTTCCATTCGGAGATGGAGCGAGTCTCGGTAGAGAAGTTTACACCTATTTTATATACGGCACGTCTTCC
>CAYOKO010000035.1:0-17805 GCA_964404555.1 uncultured Bacteroidaceae bacterium
GCAGTCAGCGCGCACAGTTGGACTACAAGGTGATAGCTCGTTCCGAACGCTACTATCTCCTGGAAGTACAGCTGCACACCGGACGCCATCACCAGATACGTTGTCAACTCTCCCACATGGGATGCCCCATTGCCGGAGACCTGAAGTATGGCGCTCCCCGCAGCAATCCCGACGGAAGCATCTGCTTGCACGCCCGCCGGATAGCCTTTATCCACCCCGTATCCAAGGAGCGAATAGAGTGTACGGCACCCCTGCCCGACACACCGTTGTGGTGTCTATTTAAAGAAGTATAAGTGAACGAATTAAGAGGTTGAGCTATGAAGATGGCGAAGAAGTATAAATGGCTTATAGGGATACTACTCTCACCGTTTGTCGTATTCCTATTGGCAGTAATCCTGCTCTACTTACCCCCCATACAGAATATGGTGGTGCAGGCAGTTGCCCGATGTGCATCGGAGCAAACGGGTATGGATATATCCGTGGGTGGGGTTCGTTTGTCTTTCCCGCTGGATCTCAGGGTACAACGCACGTTGGTGATGCAGGACCGGGACACCCTGGTCTATGCCGACGAGGTGTATGTAGACATTCGTTTCATGCCCTTGCTTAGCGGCAAGGTGGAGGTAGATGCCGTGGAACTTACAGATGCCACGGTGAATACCCTCGACCTGGTGGACGCCGCCGAGATACGAGGGAAACTGAAGTCCCTCTTCCTCGATGTACACGATGCCGACCTGAATGCCGGCACGGTACGCATCCCCACGGTGCTGATAGACGGTGCCGATGCGGTGGTGTGTCTGCGCGATTCCGTGCCGGAAGATACCACCAAGAGCGAGACCCCCTGGTTGGTAGATATAGAGAAGGTATCGATGCGCAACAGTTCGGTACAACTCTTTATGAATCATGATTCTATGTCGGTGGCATCGACGGTACGCCAATTGGATGCCGACAGTGTGGGACTCAACCTTAAGAAGGGTTCCTATGCCCTGGCAAATGTATCGGCAGATATTCCGAGTTTGAAGTACGATATGCGCTACGAGCCCGAAGCCTCCGGGGGACTGGACGTACAGCACATTGCCCTATCGAACATCCTGTTGCAAGCAAATAAGATACAGTACGATACGGAATCGGGAGCCATGGCACTGCAAGTAGCATCTTGTATGCTAAAGGAGAAATCGGGACTGAATATCAATAAATTCACGTGTGGTGTGGAGATGGATACCCTGCACTTGAAGGTATCGGACTTGGTGCTGGAAACCGACGATTCGCACGTGGACGGCAACGTGGATTTCGGCTTTGACTCCTATGAAAAGCACCCTACCCAAAAGACCGTTTTGCAGATGAATGCGGAACTCGGCAAACAAGATATCCTGCGCTTTGCAGGCGGTTTGCCGGCAGCTTTCCTGCGCGATTACCCCAACGCACCGCTGGTAGTGAAGGCGGCAGCCTACGGTAATACCGACAATGTGGAAGTCTCCAACCTCCTGGTGAAGTTGGACGGAGCCTTCTCCTTCCGGGGACAAGCTACCGCCGCCAACCTCCTGGACGATGTACAGCGCAGCGCCGAGCTGCAACTGGACGGCAAGACCTACAACCTAGGCTTCATTTCCTCCTTCCTAGGCGATGCCGGCAAGACCGTTAACATCCCCCGCAATATGAGCATCGCCTTGAATGCCTCCATGCAAGGTACACAATATAAAGGAGATATAAAACTTACCGAAGGCTCCGGAAAGGTAGATGCCACCGGTAAGTTCAACACCCAGACCGAACGCTACACCACCCATGTCAAGGTAGACAACTTCCACGTAGAGCACTTTGTACGCATGGACTCCGTCTGCGCCATCACCGCCCACCTCAATGCCGACGGACGCGGCACCGACCCGTTTGCTGCCGGAGCCTTGAGTACGGTAGATGCCGCCATTGACAACGTACGATACGGCAGTCGCGACCTATCGGGCGTACAGTTGAACGCCCTCTTGCAGCAACAGCGACTGCAAATGAACATAAAGAGCAATAACCCCCTCATACGTCTCACCTCCAATCTGGATGCACTGATGAGCAAGAGTAGGGTAGACGCCACCTTCTCCATAGACGCCCAAGAGGTGGATCTCTACGCCCTCCAACTCATGGACAAACCCTTCAAAGCAGGCGTTTGTATGCACCTGGATGCCGAGACAGACATGAAACAATACTATAAGTTGGATGCCAGCATAGCCGATGCCCATGTCGTGCTCAAAGATACCACCTTCCGCCCCAAGGACTTGGAGCTGAGAATGTTGACCAATAGAGACACCACCTATGCACACCTGCAAGCCGGCAACTTAGACCTAGATATGTATGGCAAGAGCGGCTATGAAACCATCTTAAAGAAGCTCACCAACTTTGCCGATATATCCCTGAAGCAACTCAAGGAACACCGTCTGAACCCGGACGAGGTGAAACGCTATCTGCCCGAACTCACCTTCGATTGCCACGTAGGCGATGACAATCCGCTGAGCAACTTCCTGCGACAAGTAAAAGGCATCAGTTTCGACGATGTGGATATGTCGTTCGACCTGCATCCCGAAACCGGCTTTAACTCAACGGTTTATAGCAAGGGACTAATCGTAGACAGCCTGCATCTCGACACCATACGCATGGTGATGACACAAGACTCCGCCATGCTTCGTTACGACATGAGAATATGCAACGGTCCCAAGAATCCGCAAATAACCTTCGATGCCGACCTGAGCGGCTATATCACTCCGCAGAGTGCCGAAGCCAATCTCGTATTCCTGGACGAAAAACAGCAGAAAGCCATAGACATAGGTGCCCGCGCAGCCGTATCCGAGGAAGGATTGCGTGTCTCCTTCTTCCCGCAAGACCCCATTGTAGCATACCGTAAGTTCACGTTGAACGACGATAACTATGTCTTTATGGGGCGACTAAACAATAAGATAGAGGGCAATGTAGACCTACTGGCAGAGGATGGAACCGGTCTTAAGTTCTACTCCACCCCCAATGAGGAAGCCCTGCAAGACCTCTCCGTCTCCCTGTTGAACTTCAACATCGGCGAGTTGACCACCGTACTCCCCTATATGCCAAAGATAGGCGGACTGCTCTCCGGAGATGCACACATGATACAAACCACTGAAAATCTATCGGTTTACAGCGAACTTCAAGTTGCCGATATGACCTACGAAGGCTGTGAACTGGGCAACATAGAATCCGAGTTCCTCTACCTCCCCCGCGAAGACGGAACCCACTATGTACGCGGCAATGTATCGCGCGAAGGCGAAGAAATCTTCATAGCCGAGGGCGGTTACAACGGTTCCAACGACCAAGTAGATGCCACCGTCACCCTATTACACTTCCCCTTGAAGCTCATAGACGGCTTCATCCCCGACCAGATGGCAGCCTTCAAGGGCGATATGGACGGCGACCTAACCGTCACCGGAACCACCACGAAGCCAACCGTAAACGGCGCATTGCAGACCGACTCATTGGTACTCCTCTCCGATATGTACAGCTTGAACCTGGCGATGGAGGACAATTCCATACCTATCGACAACAACCGCATGACACTCAATAAGTTGAAGTTCTACTCCACCGGCAAGAACCCCTTGACGATAGACGGTTACGTAGACTTCCGCAATCTGGATGCCATACGCACCGACATCACCATGTCGGCATCGAACTTCGAACTCATCAACGCCAAGAAGACCAAGAACTCCGTAGCATACGGAAAGGTATATGTAGACTACAACGGCTACCTCCGCGGACTACTCTCCGACCTACAGTTCCGCGGCAACCTCAAGGTACTAGGCTCCACCGACGTTACCTATATCGTAAAAGATATGCCGGTAAGTGCCGACGACCGACTGAGCGAACTCGTTACCTTTGTAAACTTTGCCGACACCCTGGGCACCGAAAAGAAGAAAGAATACGAAGTACCCTCCGGACTCACCATGAACATGAGTATCAGCGTAGACCCCGGAACCCACGTACACTGCGACATAAGCGACGGCGGCGACAGCTACGTAGACTTTAAGGGCGGCGGCGACCTAGTGATGCGCTATACCCCCGACGGCAACATATACGTAACCGGTAAGTACTCCATCTCCGACGGAACCATGAAGTACACCCTCCCCGTCATCCCCCTCAAGACCTTCACCATCGCCGACGGAAGTTATGTGGAGTTCACCGGCGACGTCATGAACCCCACCCTCAACATCACTGCCACGGAACGTGTGCGCGCTTCCGTCACCGAAAACGATGTTCCCCAAACCGTCAGTTTCGATGTAGGTCTCGTCATCTCTCAGACCTTCAACAATATGGGATTGGAATTCACCCTGGAAGCCCCCGATAACCTAACGGTACAAAACCAACTCGCCACCATGTCGACCGAAGAGCGCGGAAAGCTAGCCCTCACCATGCTCGCCACCGGACTCTATCTGGCAGAAGGCAACAGCAGCAGCGGCTTCAACGTAAACAGCGCCCTCAACGCCTTCCTGCAGAGCGAAATAAGCAACATCGCCGGAAGTGCCCTCAAGAGCATAGACATCTCCGTAGGTGTAGAAGACGGAACCACCTCCACCGGAGCCACCACCACCGACTACTCCTTCCGCTTTGCCAAGCGATTCTGGAACAACCGCGTCAGCGTGATTGTAGGCGGAAAAGTATCCACCGGTAAGGAAGTACAGTCTGCCGACCAAACCTTTATAGACAACGTATCCCTGGAATACCGTCTGGACAACGGCGGCACACGCTACGTACGACTCTTCTACGAAAAAGATGTAGAAGACCTCTTGGAAGGCAACCTCTCCGAAGCCGGAGCCGGACTAGTGCTGCGAAAGAAGATGGACAAGTTGAGCGACCTCTTTATATTCCGTAAAACAAAAACGCAATGAAAATAAGAACCCTACTACTCACACTCTGTGCGCTCCTCCTGTTCGGAGCGTGCAGTACCACCGATAAGTTGGAAGAGGGCGATGTCCTCTACACCGGTATCGGGAGTATAGACTATAATCCGCAGCAAAAGAAAAAGAAGAAGACAACCGAAGGAGGCGTGGTAGCCTCACTGGTTGGAGCCTATCAAGCAGTGGACGAGGCACTCACCGGGAACGACTTCAGCAGCATAGGCGAAGCCGTAAAGACACAATTCGGTAAGACCAACGAAAAGGAGGATAAGAAGAAAGCCAAGGCAGCGGCAGCCGTAGATAAAGCAGCATTAAGTCTGGTGCAAGAAGAAGTAGATGCCGCTCTGGAGTGCGCCCCCAACGGTTCCTTCATGGGCAGCTCCTATTATCGCTCCCCCTTCCCCGTAGGTCTGTGGTGCTACAATGCGTTTCTCGATTCCAAAACCGCAGTAGGCAAGTGGCTGTTTAAGTCCTTTGCCAGCTACCCCGTGCTGGTGAGCAGCGTGAACCCGGACCTGCGTACCATGGTGGCAACCACCGTGTTACACAACTACGGCTTCTTCAACGGAAAAGTGGAATACGATGTGGTGAAAGGTAAAAACCCCAAGAAAGCCAAGATAGACTACGTGGTGCGCACGGGTACACTATACAGACTAGGCAATGTGCAGTACCTCAACTTCCCGCAAGCCGAGCAAGAGATGCTGGACGAAACCGCCGGCGCCCGCCTGCTGAAGACAGGCGATGCCTTCAGCGTACTACAATTGGACGCAGAACGAACACGCATCCTGAACCTCTTCCGCAACAACGGATACTACTACTATCAGAGCAACTTCATAACCTACCGTGCCGACACCGTGCAGACTCCCGGACAAGTACAGTTACAAGTAGTCCCTATGGAAGGCATACCCGAGGAAGCAAACCGAAAGTGGTACATAGGCAGTACCACGGTAGACATACGCCGCAGTTCCACCGAAACACTCGACTCCGTACGCCGTATGCGTCGTGGAGGTTTCACCTTCCACTTTGGCGGCGACAAGATGCCCGTACGCGGCGGTGCCATTCTGCACAATGTAGCATATCGCAAAGGCGAACCCTACAATGCCGATTATCAAGACCTAACACTCAGTCACCTGCAATCCATGGGCATCTTTAGCTCCCTGGAGATGAACTGTGTGCGTCGCGATTCCACCGCAACCTGCGATACACTGGATGTAGAAATCTCCGGTGTGCTCGATAAACCCTACGATGCCGAACTCGACCTCAGTGTCACCACCAAGAGCAACAGCCAGACAGGACCCGGAGCCGAGTTTACCCTCTCCAAGCTGAACGCCTTCCGCGGCGGAGAGAAACTCTCACTGGCAGTGAACGCCTCCTACGAATGGCAAACCGGCGGCGGCAATTCACAAGGCGTAGACATAAACTCCTACAGTTATGGAGCCAGCATCAAGCTGGAATCCCCCCGCCTACTCTTCCCCTTCCTGGGCAGACGACTGCGCAGAAGTAAGAACACCTCCATCTTTGCCTTCGACGCCAACCGCCTGAACCGCTCCGGCTATTACAATATGGTAGGAGTAGGGTTGAGCGCCACCTACCAGCGACAGCCCAACAGTCAGGTAACACAATCCTTCACCCCCCTGTCGATAGACTTCGATAAACTCATGGACACCACCCCCGCATTCGACGAAATAGTGAACAGCCACGAAGCCCTCTACATAAGTATGCGCGACCAGTTTGTCCCCGCCATGAGCTACGGACTCACCCTCACGAGCAGAGCCACGGCACACAACCCACGCTCCTTCACCGCCGAAGTAAAAGAAGCCGGCAATATCACCTCCGGCATCTACGCCCTAGCCGGTAAGCCGTTTAGCGAAAAGAACAAAGAACTCTTCGGCAACCCCTTTGCCCAGTTCGTAAAAATCAGTGCCGAGTACCGCGAAAGCTTCACGCTGACACGCAGTCTGCAACTCGCCACCCGCTTCCGCACCGGCATCCTCTACGCCTACGGCAACTCCGACCAAGCCCCCTACTCCGAGCAATTCTACGTAGGCGGAGCCAACAGCATACGCGCCTACACCGTACGCTCCATAGGACCAGGCAGTTATCACACCGACGACTCCCAATACTCCTATCTAGACCAAACCGGAGATTTCAAGCTCGAAGCCAACGTCGAACTACGCTTCCCCCTCTACGGAAGCCTTAACGGCGCCCTCTTCCTCGATGCCGGCAACGTATGGCTCGTACGCGAAGACCCCGACCGCCCCGGCGGACTCTTCAAGCTCAAGAACCTAGGCAAAGAACTCGCCACCGGCACCGGATTCGGATTCCGTTACGACATGGACTTCCTCGTACTCCGCCTCGACGTAGGAATAGGCATCCACCTCCCCTACGAAACCGGCAAGAGCGGCTACTACAACATCCCCCGCTTCAAGGACGGACTCGGCATCCACTTTGCCGTAGGTTATCCGTTCTAAAAGAGTCAAAAATTAGCATTTTTGTAGCAAAAACCGGTCGACAAGCCCCGTTTTTGCTACAAAATTTGATAAAAGTGTTCAAAAACTTGGTAGTTACGAAATAAATTTGTAGCTTTGCTATATCCAAATAATAAACATTTAATTTAACAAGAATATGAAACCTACATTGTTTTTATTGGCTGCCGGCATGGGTAGCCGTTACGGAGGTTTGAAGCAGTTGGATACCCTTGGTCCCAACGGAGAAACCATCATGGACTATTCCATCTATGATGCCATTCAAGCCGGCTTTGGAAAAATCGTATTCGTTATCCGCAAGGATTTCGAGGAGCAATTCCGTTCACAGGTATTGAGCAAGTACGAAGGCCACATTCCTGCTGAATTGGTATTCCAGTCACTCGATGCACTGCCCGAAGGTTTCACCTGCCCGGCAGACCGTGTAAAGCCATGGGGTACAAACCACGCCGTATTGATGGGTAAGGACGTAATCAAAGAACCGTTCTGCGTTATCAACTGCGATGACTTCTACAATCGCGACGCCTTTATGACCATAGGTAAGTTCCTGAGCGAGCTTCCCGAAGGCAGCAAGAACACCTACGCAATGGTAGGTTTCCGTTGCGCCAACACCCTGTCCGAGAACGGTACCGTAGCACGCGGTATCTGCCAGAAGGATGCCAACAACAACCTCACCGACGTGGTAGAGCGCACCGAGATTATGCGTGTAAACGGACCCATCTGCTACAAGGATGAGAACGGCGCATGGACTCCTATCGAGGACAACACCCCGGTATCTATGAATATGTGGGGCTTCACTCCCGACTACTTTGAGCACAGCGAAGAGTACTTCAAGAAGTTCCTGAGCGACCCGAAGAACATGGAGAACCTCAAGGCAGAGTTCTTCATCCCATTGATGGTAGACGACCTTATCACCCGTGGCGTAGCCACCTGTAAGGTACTGGATACCACCAGTAAGTGGTTTGGCGTAACCTATGCAGCAGACCGCGATGCAGTGGTAGCCAAGATTAAGTCACTCGTAGACGAGGGCGTATATCCGGCTAAGTTGTTCTAATGAACGAATGAATTTGTAATGATAAAGGAGAGCTGCAATGTAGGCACGGACGTGCTCCAAGTTGCAGCTTTCCGCCTGTTTTTCGGAAAGAAAAAAGTTACTAATCGTTACAAAAAGAATAATCGGTGTTAAAAAATATTGACGGGGACAATGTTTTTGAGCAAAAAGGTCGTGTATGTTGTTATTAATATGTACATTTGCAGCACATCGATTAGTTTATCAATATTACTTGTCACGGTATTATTATGAAGATTCTAACAGAAAAAGAAAAGAAAATTATGAAGGTCCTCTGGAACGCTGAAGAAGAGCTTCCGATGACCAAGATTTTAGCGGGTTTGGATCCGGATTACACTCCGCACTTCAATACACTCTCCACACTGGTTAAGCGTCTGGAGATGAATGGACTCGTTAAACACAAAGTACAAAAGAGACGTTTCTTCCTGTACAGCGCAGCTGTATCACAGGATGAGTACGATTTGTTTACTCGCACAGTGTCCATCGACCGTTACTTCAACGGTAAAGCTGTCAACGCCATTACCTTCATGGTAGAGAAAGGCTTGATTAGCGCAGAGGACCTCAGAGCGTTGGCCGATTCTTTCAAGGTAGAAGAAGAAAAGAAAGAAGAAGCCTAAAGATTTCCACGGAAATTTCTTTTTTGAACTTAATAAAAAGGAGGTGAATCCCACGGGGTTCACCTCCTAATTTTATTTATAGCCTTACCGGAGTTTACAACGCCTTGTAAGCCTCCTGCTGCGTAGCATCAAACTTACGCAACCAGTTGAAGTGCTTCTCCACCTCGCTCTCGGCATAGTTTACAAACACCGTCAAGCTCTTCTCGAAAAGCTCCGGAGCCTTGGACGTATCCTGCAAGAGCAGTTGCGCCATGATGGTGTAAGCAGCCATCTCGTAGAGACGACGAGCACAAATATCGAGCAACTCCTGGTTGCCGGCCTCCTTCACCGCATTGGTACAAGCATTGAACTTGTTGGCCATCTCCTTGATACGGTTGCGAATACCCTCGTACTGTGGAGCCCACGGCGTATTCTCGAACTCGCTGATGATGCCGCTATACGTACCATTGGTGACGTAACGGATAGCCGCTACCGTCTGCAACTGAGTGGTACCCTCGTAGATAGAGGTGATACGAGCATCGCGGTAGATACGCTGGCAAGCATACTCCAACATAAAGCCGGAACCACCATGTACCTGGATACAGTCGTAAGCATTCTGGTTGGCAAACTCGGAGTTCATACCCTTTGCCAGCGGCGTAAACGCATCCGCCAACTTGCTGAACTTCTTCAACTCCTGACGCTCCTCCGGCGTAAGCTTACGCTCACGAGAGATATCCTCCAGAGCCTTGTATATATCCACATAACGAGCCGTCTGATACAACAATGCACGACCCGCATCAAGCTTCGCCTTAATCGTAGCCAACATGTCGTACACCGCCGGGAAGTTGATAATCTCCTTACCGAACTGCTTACGATCCTTCGCATACGCCAACGCCTCGTTGTAAGCCGCCTGACTCAAACCCACAGACTGAGCCGCGATACCCAAGCGCGCACCGTTCATCAGCGCCATCACATACTTGATAAGACCCAACTTACGGTCGCCACACAGTTCGCACTTAGCATTTTTGTACACCAACTCACATGTTGGTGAACCGTGTATACCCATCTTGTTCTCAATGCGGCGAACATCCACACCGCCATCGCGCTTATCGTAGATGAACATAGACAAACCACGACCATCCTTGGTACCCTCCTCGGAACGAGCCAGAACCAAGTGAATATCGGAATCACCGTTGGTGATAAAACGCTTACAACCGTTCAGTCTCCAGCAGTTGTTCTCCTCATCGTATGTAGCCTTGAGCATAACACTCTGCAAGTCGGAACCCGCATCCGGTTCGGTAAGGTCCATAGACATGGTTTCACCCTTGCAAACACGCGGAATGTAACGCTGGTGCTGGTCCTCGTTACCAAACTCGTACAACGTCTCGATACAATCCTGCAAAGACCATATGTTCTCGAAACCCGCATCGGCCGTAGCAATCATCTCGTTGATGACCGTGTAAGGCACCGTAGCAAAGTTCAGTCCACCATAGCGACGCGGCATGGTGACACCATTGAAACCACCCTTGATGGTAGCCTCCAAGTTCTCGTACGTCTTGCTTGCATAGCGAACACGTCCGTTCTCGCAGTGAGGACCCTCGGCATCTACCTCCTCGGCATTCGGAGCAATAATGTTGGCGCTGATATCGCCCGCAATTTCGCACACACGATCGTAAGAGTCCAAAGCATCCTCGAAGTTCTGCGGAGCATAGTCGAATTCGTCCTTATCTCTGTAATTGCGTTCTTTCAGTTCGACGATGCGCTCCATCATCGAATTGTTCAAGTGGAATTTGAGTTCCGGATTATCTGTATAAAAATTAGCCATGACTATTTTGTATGATTCTTATAATATTTAATGAGTTTCGGCAGAACATTCTCCACCGTACCGGTAATGATATAGTCGGCAATCTGATTGATAGGAGCGTTCTCATCGCTGTTGATAGAGATGATGATACCGCTATCCTTCATACCGGCAATGTGCTGGATGGCACCGCTGATACCGCAGGCTATGTACACCTTGGGGCGAACGGTAACACCCGTCTGACCTATCTGACGGTCGTGATCGCAGAAACCGGCGTCTACGGCAGCACGGCTGGCACCCACCTCGGCGTGTATCTCCTTGGCAAACTCAAACAACAGGTCGAAGCCCTCGCGGCTGCCCACACCGTAACCACCGGCTACCACAATGTTGGCACCCTTCAGGTTGTGTTTAGCCTTCTCTATGTGGCGGTCGAGCACCTTCACTACGTAGTCGGTATCGGCCACATAGTCGGAAACATTGTGCTTAATCACCTCGCCCTTATAGTTGGGATCCAGCACCTCCTTCTTCATAACACCATCGCGAACGGTAGCCATCTGCGGACGGTGTTCCGGGTTAACGATGGTAGCAATGATGCTACCGCCGAATGCCGGACGAATCTGGTACAATTGTTGTTCGTAGTGGCGGTTCTCCAGTTCGCCGGCACTGTTCTTCACCTTCATATCGAAGTCGCCTATCTCCAGCTGAGTACAATCCGCAGTAAGTCCGCTGTGCAGTGCCGAAGACACGCGCGGACCTAAGTCGCGACCTATAACGGTAGCACCCATCAGACAAATCTGCGGTTTCTCCTGTTTAAACAGGTTCACCACAACAGAAGTGTGCGGCAGTGAGGTATAAGGGAAAAGACCCTCGGCATCGAATACATGCACCTTGTCCACGCCAAACGGCAGCACCTGCTTCTCCACACCCTCCAGGTTGTGTCCGGCACAGATGCACTCCAGTTGTACGCCCAATTGGTTGGCAAGCTTGCGACCCTTAGTGAGGAGCTCCAAGCTAACCTCCTTTACGTGTTGTTCCTCCAACTCGCAATATACAAATACGTTGTTCATATTCTTCTTTTATCCAATAGTGTTGCTTTCCAACAGTTCAACAATCAGTCCCTCTATGTCCGCATCGCTATCGGTAAGAGACTTGTTCTCTTTAGCTTTAAACACAATGTTCTTCACCGCCTTCACGTTGGTAGGAGACCCCGCCTTACCTATCTGTGCCGGATCGGCATCGATATCGGCAGCCCCCCACTGGTTAATGGTGAGATACGGACGTGCAGCATAGTAAGCCTTCTGCTCCTCATCGAGTGCCTCGATTTCGGCAGGCACCTTAGCATTCTTATACTTCATCACCATCTTGGTGTTGCGGCTACGGCAAGGAGCAGCACTACCGTTGACAGTGAGGACGATAGGCAGCGGACCCTCTACGGTTTCCACACCCCCGTCGATATGTCGACGAACCTTTATGCGGTTGTTAGCACACTCCAGAATCTCCTCGGCATAGGTAATCTGTGTAAGTCCCAACTTCTCGGCCACCTGCGGACCCACCTGAGCGGTATCACCATCGATAGCCTGACGACCACACAATATTATGTCATAATTGCCCACCTTGCGGATAGCCTGTGCCAGAGAGTAGCTGGTGGCAAGCGTATCGGCACCACCCAGTGCACGGTCGGTGAGCAGGAATACCTCATCCACGCCACGATACAAACCCTCGCGCAACACCTCGGTTGCCTTAGGCAGACCCATGGTAATCATGGAGATGGTAGACCCCGGGTTCGCTTCCTTCAGGCGCAGAGCCTGTTCCAGTGCGTTCATATCGTCCGGGTTGAAGATAGCCGGAAGAGCGGAACGATTGACGGTACCCTCCGGCGTCATAGCCTCGGGACCCACATTCTTTGTGTCGGGAACTTGCTTGGCAAGTACTACGATTTTCAAACTCATATTTTCTTTAATTGATTATAACGATTCTCGTTTTAAGGTTCACACTTTTGTTCCTTACTGCGGACCACATGGCTCGTAGTGGTTGCAAATTTACGGAAAAACAAGGGGAGTAACAAATATAACGTTAGATTTTTTGCACATTTCGTATTCAATTTGCGTAAAATGTTTTAATTTTGCGACGAATTTAAAGATAATACAGGATGAAAAAATCAGTTTTAACAGTGCTGCTGGCGTCTTGGTGTCTGTGGGGACAAGCCCAAAACACGGGTGAATTCCGCCCCATGGAGGATGTGAACCAAGTGACCGACCTTACGCTGGACAGCTTGGAGAAGGCAAATACAGTGCGCCCGGTGGCAGGTTCTTCACGCCGTGGCAATAACCCGGTGCTCTTTCTTGTGGGCAACTCTACCATGCGAACGGGTACCAAGGGAAACGGTGATAACGGTCAGTGGGGATGGGGATTCTTTGCCCATAACTTCTTTGACGAGAGTAAGATTACCGTAGAAAACCATGCGTTGGGCGGAACAAGCAGCCGCACCTTCTACAAACAGCTATGGCCTGCAGTGAAGGCGGGTATCCGTCCGGGCGACTTTGTGATTATAGAGTTGGGACACAACGACAACGGTCCTTTCGATAGCGGAAGAGCGCGTGCCAGCATTCGGGGCATCAGCCATACCGATTCTTTGGTGGTTACCATCAAGGAGACGGGTAGGGTAGATACCGTTTACAGCTATGGTGAATATATGCGTCGCTTTATCCAAGAGACCAAAGCACTGGGAGCTACACCTATCTTGGTTTCGCTCACGCCGCGCCATGCGTACGTGGGGGAGAGTAAGCAGGTGGTAGACCGCAAGTCGGATACCTTCGGCGCATGGGCCAAGGCGGTGGCCGAGGAGCAGGGTGTTCCCTTCATAGACTTGGCAGATATCTCGGCCGGCAAGTACGAACGCTTCTCTCACTGGAAGTTCGATTACCACTTCTATCTCGACAACATACATACCAGTGAATTTGGAGCACAGCACAATGCACGCAGTGCGGCAGAGGGCATAGCTCAGTCCACCGATGCCGTGTTAGAACCGTTGCGCAAGGCACTCATCAACATAGAGTTGCCCACGGTACAAGTGAAGCGCGAAGAGGGCAAACCGGTAGTCTTCATTACCGGAGACAGCACGGTGAAGAACACCGATAAGGAGGAAGACGGAATGTGGGGCTGGGGTTCCCAGGCAAGCAGCATCTTCAATCTCGACAAGATTACGCCGGTCAACGTAGCCAAGGCGGGGCGCAGCACGCGTACCTACTTGGAAGAGGGACGTTGGGAGCAGGTTTACAACTCCATCCGTCCGGGCGACTATGTGCTCATTCAGTTCGGTCACAACGACATAGGAGATATAGACAAGGGGAAGGCACGTGGCGTTATCGCTTGCAGCAAGGATACCAGTCATGTCTATCGTGTGGTTACCGATAAGGTGCAGCGCAACGAGGTTATCTACTCCTTTGGTTGGTACCTCAAGAAATTTATAGACGATGTACGCGAGAAGGGTGGTACCCCGATACTAGTCTCCCTCACTCCGCGCAATGAGTGGACGGACGGCAAGATAGAGCGTCGCAACGACACCTATGGCAAGTGGTACCGTGAGGTGGCAGAGGAAACGGGAGTAGAGTTCCTGGACCTGCACAACATCACTGCCGATGCCCTCGACAAGAAGGGACAGGAAAAGGCAAAGGCATACTACAACCACGACCATACGCACACCTCTCTGCAGGGAGCCAAGTTGAATGCCAAGGGTATAGCCAAGGGACTAAAGAAGATAAAGAGTCCGCTGGCTAAGTATCTCAAGTAGTAGGTGGAGTTTTGCCCGGAGTAAGGTAAACGAAGTAATAAGTGTTAAAATGGGGTGCATATACCCCATAGAATGTTAAAAATCGGGACGCAAGCAGCATTTTTCGGTGATAGTTCTCTCTCTACATCATCGAAAATGTATAAATTGCGCCCCGAATTGATAAAATGAAATAAAGAATGATTATGAAGAAGATTTTTACGGCCATGATACTCTGTGTAGGAGTATTCATGTTCTCCGGATGTGCCAGCAAGAAGGCGTATCAGGAGTTGAAGACAAATTACGATAAGCTCAATGAGCAGTATCAAGATGCAAAGGTACAGTTGGCCGAGTGCAAGGCTACGAGCAAAGGACTGGACAGTCGCCTGGAGGAAGCACAGAAGTTGAATGCCGAGCAGAAGAGTGCCTACGAGGCATTGCAGAAGTCACTCGACCGCAGTCTGGACCAGAACAGTCAGGGCAACATCAACATCTCCAAGTTGGTAGACGAGATCAACGCCAGCAATGCATACATCAAGCACCTGGTAGAGGCAAAGTCCAAGTCGGACTCTCTCAACCTGGCACTAACCAACAAGTTGACCCGTTCGCTGAGCACCGATGAGTTGAAGGAGGTAGATGTGCAGGTGCTCAAGGGCGTTGTGTACATCTCTCTGGCAGACAATATGCTCTACAAGTCCGGCAGCTACGAGATTAACGACCGTGCCGCAGAGACCCTGAGCAAGATAGCCAAGATTATTACCGACTATAGCGACTACGAAGTGTTGGTAGAGGGTAACACCGACAATGTGCCCATCTCTCGTACCAACATCCGTAACAACTGGGACTTGAGTTGCTTGCGTGCCTCTTCAGTCGTTCAGGCTTTGCAGACAAAGTACGGTGTAGACCCCAAGCGTCTGTCGGCTGCGGGACGTGGCGAGTACAACCCGCTCCAGAGCAACGATACCGAGTTGGGTAAACAGCGCAACCGTCGTACACAGATTATCATAACTCCGAAGCTGGATCAGTTCATGGATTTGATCGATCAGGCTCCGGCAGAGAGTACAAAATAGCGCATTCCGGTGCCGGATGGGTGTGGAATATTTCAGGACAAAATGTTCCATACCCGAAAGTGAAGGATATTGTCACCGTTAGCCGACTGATTACCAGTCCATCCCGGTAAAAATGAAGGATGTGAAGCTTTTTCGGGAAAGAAGCATCCGGACAGGAGTGAAGGATACGTGCAATTTCATATCACGATTTAGTGCGTTGATTCACTGAACGTATGAAACATCTCTGTGAAGGATGATTATCCCTCCGGAAAATCATTCACCGAGGTAAGAAGCTTCATGCTTCACTCAAAAATCCTTCACTCGCTGCGAAAATATCGAACAAAATAGGAATGCAGAGATTATTATACTGAGAAAAAAATTTTTCTCAGTGCGTTAAGGGTTGAAAAGCGCACGACTTTGACCGAAAGTCGTGCGCTTTTTGGATGCTATTCTACTACGTTTTACCTCGTAAATGCCCATGTTTTGTGTGCTATTTAGGTTGGTTATTTCCAAATAAATTCCGGAAATTCCAGGGAACACACGCCCGTTCCTTAATAATTCCGGCGCAGGCATTTTATAGATTTTTATACTTTCCCGATTTGGAAATCCCGGAAAAAAGTTGTATCTTTGTACTCGAATTCCATTAACCCATAAACTATAAGAAAATGAACTTTTTAAGCAAGCTTTTCAAGAAGAAGCAGCGTCACGACGCTGTATGTACCAACGTCGACGCATCCTCCGTAGTTCCCGGTACCGTTACCTTGTCCGCCGGTAGCAATATGCTCCCCGCAGCCGAGGTTCTGAACCGTAGTATCGCCTTTGGCATCTCCTATGCCGCTAGTATGCAAGGAGTAAACCTTGTACAGGAGGAGATGAACGCCATTATGGAGATAATAAACGGAGCCATCCATCGTACGATGGGGACTCCCTCAACCCCCTCATCAACAAAGAATACAACCAAGAAATCATCCAAGAAGGAAGAAGACGACGATTGCCGATTCCGTCGCTTGTTTAGTAAGTTCGAGGCGTATGTTAAGCTACGCTATGTCTTCCGCTTCAACACCATAACCGGATGCGCCGAAGTAGCCAAGTACAAGGAAAACCCCGCCGAACTGGTCTTCGGTCCTGCCACGGAACGCATAAAGGGAACCATTGTCCAAGAGGTGCAGTGTGCAGGAATCGACTTCTGGGGATGCGATGTAGATCGCTACCTGGAATCCGAGAGCGTACCGGAGTATCACCCTTTCACTCAGTACTTTGAGCAACTCCCGGAATGGGACGGCAAGGACCGTGTTACAGCCCTGGCTCAACGCATATCCGGCAACGAAGTGTGGAAGAAAGGCTTTCACCGCTGGATGTTGGCGGCTACCGCCCAATGGATGGGGTATGCCCGCAAGAAGCGTGGCGTATGTTCGGTGCGTGCCAACAGCGTGGCACCTCTTTTAATAAGCGAAGAGCAGGGATGGGGTAAATCCACCTTCTGCCGTATGCTGCTGCCCGAGGCACTACAAACCTATTATACAGATAGTTTCGACGTAGCGCAGCCCTCCTCTTGCGAGGCAAAGCTGATGGACTACGGACTCATCAACCTAGATGAGTTCGACCGCATCCCCGACAAGCGTGGTTCGCAACTCAAGAATCTCATGCAGATGACGGCGCTCAATATCCGCAAAGCATACCGGAAGAGTGCCGGTGCCTGCTTCCGACTGGCTTCCTTTATAGGCACGTCCAACAGTCGTAACCTCCTGGCAGACAAGTCGGGAAGTCGTCGTTTCCTATGCGTAGAGTTGGAGCATCCCATCGATTGCGACACCCCTATAGAGTACGAACAGCTATATGCCCAGCTGAAGCATGAAATCCTCTCCGGCGAGCGTTATTGGTTTAGCAAGAAGGAGGAGAAGGAGATACAGGAAAACAACTCACTCTATTACAAGGAAGTACCGGTAGAGGAGCTGTTCTGCAAGACGTTCAGCGAGGTAGATAAGAAGGTAGAGGGTGCAGAATATCTCAGTGCAGATGATATCTTCATGATTCTCAAAACCACCTATCCAGTAGAGATGGCGGGTGTGAACCTGAATCTGTTCAACCGAGAACTCCCCACCTTTGCCCACAGACAGCACACCAATTCCGGTAATCGTTATTGTGT
>CAYOKO010000036.1:0-17417 GCA_964404555.1 uncultured Bacteroidaceae bacterium
TATTTGATTCATGAGCCTATGGCCGCGGCTATCGGCATCGGTATAGATGTGGAGGCTTCCGAGGGCAACATGATTGTGGATATAGGTGGCGGTTCTACGGAGATTGCCGTTATCTCTTTGGGTAATATTGTGACGAATAACTCCATCCGTGTAGCGGGCGATGACTTTACTGCCGATATTCTGGATTATATGAGTCGTCAGCACAATGTGAAGGTGAGCGAACGTATGGCGGAGCGTATAAAAATAAACGTAGGTGCGGTGGTTACCGATTTGGGTAGCGATGCTCCGGAGAACTTTGTGGTTCACGGTCCAAACCGTATTACGGCTCTTCCTATGGAGGTTCCGGTATGTTATCAGGAGATAGCTCACTGTTTGGAGAAGAGTGTGGCAAAGATTGAGACGGCTGTGTTGAGCGCACTGGAGAATACTCCTCCCGAGTTGTATGCCGATATTGTGAAGAACGGTATCTACTTGGCGGGTGGTGGTGCTTTGCTACGCGGACTCAATACTCGTTTGCAGGGTAAGCTCAACATTCCGTTCCACATAGCAGAAGATCCGTTGCACTGTGTTGCAAAGGGAACCGGCATTGCGCTGAAGAAGATTAATGATTTCTCTTGCTTGATGCGTTAATGCGAGGTCTACTTGATTTTTTTGCACGAAATAACTATTGGTTTCTATTCTTCGGATTAGAAACCTTTAGTCTTATATTATTGATTCAGTTCAACTTCTTTCAGGGAAGCATCTGGTTTACTTCGGCCAATGCGGTTGCCGGCAAGGTGTATGAGTGGGAGTCGGAGGTGACTTCTTACTTCTCTTTGGGTGAGGTGAACCGTGCGCTGACCCGTCGCAATGTGATGCTGGAACAGAAAGCCAACTATCTGCAAGGTCTATTGAAGGAGCGGGGAGTGGACGTGGAACAAAAAGTAGACTCCGTGCAAAAAAGAACACTGAAGGATTATACGTTGGTCGATGCACGTGTCATCTCCAACTCTATCGTTCACAAAAACAATTACATTGTTATAGACAAAGGAGAACTTGATGGTATAGAGGAGGATATGGGTGTGGTTTGCGGTACCGGAGTCGTAGGTATCGTCTACGCAGTATCCAATCATTATTCCTTGGTAATCCCACTGTTGAACCCAAGTTGCAAGATTAGTGCCCGGTTGCGTAATAGCAAGTATTTCGGCTCTCTGCAGTGGAAAGGTAAGGATCCTATGCACGTATATCTTAATGATATACCTCGTCATGCCAGTTTGAAGAAAGGTGAGGTGGTAGAAACCAGTGGCTTCTCCTCCATCTTCCCCGAAGGCGTGTTTGTGGGTAAGATAGACAAGGTATTCAACTCCAACAATGGAACCTCCTATATGGTGCGTGTACATCTATCCACCGATTTTGCCCGTCTGCGCGATGTCTGTGTAATCAAGAACTTCCATAAGAAAGAGATAATGAATCTGCAAGAAAAAGCAGAAGCACTGGAGGATGAACTATAAAAAAGGAAGTACGAGATGGTAAAGATGGTATTTGGCAGATTGGTGTGGATTTTATCCCTCATGGCAGCGCAGGTGTTGATATTCAATCACCTGTTTCTGTGGGAGGACGTCGTACTGCTACCTTATGTATATATTATTATCATGCTCTCACGAGATGTTCCTCGTTCGGTGGTACTGCTCATAGGCTTTGCCGTGGGACTCATTATGGATATCTTTGCCAATACCCCCGGTTTGGGTGCGGCATCGGCAACCTTCTTGGCACTCATTCAACCCATTGTGTTGAGATGGCTCACTCCAAAGGATGCCCCCGATGATTTGGCTCCCTCTTTCCGTAGCATGAATATCTGGAGTTATATGCTGTATGTATTCTTGCTGGTCTTGGTACATAGAGTGGTGTTCTCTTCGTTGGAACTCTTTACATTTGTCTCGTGGGAATCCTGGGGAATGCATATAGGAATAGGTACCATTTCTACTTATCTTTGTGTGTTGGCACTCGATGCACTACGCACCGGTCGTTCCACAAGCGGTGCCGCATAACTCACGAAAGGAGAGAACCTTATGGAACAACATAGTTATTTACAGAACCGAAAGTATGTGATAGGTGGCGTAGCCATCTTCATAGTTCTTGTTTATTGTCTTCGCCTTTTGACACTCCAGATAATGAGCGATGACTATAAGAAGAACGCCGATTCCAATGCTTTCCTAAAACGAATACAGTTTCCGGCTCGTGGTGCCATTCGCGACCGACAGGGAAAGTTACTTGTTTACAACCAACCCTCCTACGACTTGATGGTGGTGATGAACGAGCAGATGGGACTAGATACCGTGGATTTTTGTAATACGCTGGGTATCACAAAGGAATACTACATTCGCAGAATGAACGAGGTAAAGGATTCCTATAGAAATCCCGGGTATTCTCGTTATACCCAACAGCTGTTTATGACTCAACTCTCGCCCGAGGAGTTTTCCTGTTTTCAAGAGAAACTCTTTAAGTTTCCCGGATTCTATGTGCAGCAGCGTACCGTCCGTCAGTACGAGTATTCTAATGCAGCCCACGTTCTAGGAGATGTGGCAGAGGTGTCTATGAGCGAGATGGAAGAAGATAACTATTATCAGCGAGGCGATTATATAGGAAAGACCGGAGTGGAACGTTCCTACGAGAAGCAGTTGCGTGGTGAAAAAGGAGTGCAGATTCTCCTGCGCGATGCCAAGGGGCGTATCCAAGGACACTATATGAACGGGAAGATGGACACCCGTCCCAAACCCGGTAAGAACCTTACACTCAGCATCGATATAGAGTTACAACAACTCGGTGAACGACTTATGGAGGGTAAGTTGGGCAGTATTGTTGCCATAGAACCCTCCACCGGCGAGGTACTTTGTATGGTCTCCGCCCCCTCCTACGATCCAAGAGTTATGGTAGGTAGGCAACGTGGTAAGAGTCAGAAGGAGATGCAGGAAGACAATAAAGTTCCTCTCCTGAACCGTGCCATCATGGGACTATATCCACCGGGTTCCACCTTTAAGACATCACAAGGACTTACCTTCCTGCAGGAAGGTATTATCTCGGAATCCACCGCCTATCCCTGTTCCCACGGTTTCCGTTTCGGGAGATTGAAAGTGGGTTGTCACGGACACCCTGCACCGCTCCCCTTGATACCCGCTATTGCCACCTCCTGTAACGGATATTTCTGTTGGGGACTGTATCATATGTTAGGCAGTCGAAAGTACGGATCGGTGCAGAACGCCATGACCGTATGGAAGGACTATATGGTATCTATGGGCTTTGGATATAAATTGGGCATAGATCTTCCCGGAGAGAAGCGTGGTATGATTCCTAATGCCCCCTTCTACGACAAGGCATATAAGGGAAGTTGGAACGGACTTACCGTTATTTCCATCTCCATCGGTCAGGGAGAGGTTACCCTCACCCCGTTGCAGATAGCCAATTTGGGAGCGACCATAGCCAATCGCGGTTACTACATAGCCCCCCATGTGGTGAAGAAGGTGCAAGATGAAGCATTGGATACGCTCTATACTCGTCGACATTACACCAAGGTATCCTCCGAGAACTACGAGAAGGTGGTACAAGGTATGCGTAAGAGTGTACTTGGCGGAACCTGTAGAAGTGCCAATAACCCCTGGTATGAGGTATGCGGAAAAACCGGTACTGCCCAGAACCGTGGACACGACCATTCCGTGTTTATGGGATTTGCCCCCATGAATCACCCCAAGATAGCCGTGGCGGTATATGTAGAGAACGGTGGATGGGGAGCCGACTACGGTGTGCCTATCGGTGCCCTCATTATGGAGAAATATATAAACGGGAAACTGTCGCCCGCAAGCGAAGCAAAGGCAGAGCATTTTCAAAACAGACATATAGATTATGGAACAAAAGCGAGATAGTCAACGAAGCTATTGGGCATCATTGGATTGGTTCACCATTCTTTTGTATATAGCCTTAGTGGTAGGAGGATGGTTCAGTATCTGTAGTGCAACGTACAACTATGGAGAGATGGATTTTTTCTCTTTCTCTACCACTTCGGGTAAGCAGATAGTGTGGATTGCCACAGCTGTGGTGCTGGCGGTGACAATCTTGTCGAGCAACGATCGATTCTATGAAACCTTCTCGACACTTATCTATTGGGCTTTTATGGTGCTGCTTTTTGTCACCATCTTTGTTGCGCCCGATACTAAGGGGTCGCGATCGTGGTTGGACTTGAAGATTCTCAAGGTACAGCCTGCAGAGTTTGCTAAGTTCGGTACGGTGCTTATGTTGGCGACAACGATGGGAAAATATGGCTTTGATATCCGTAAGCCCGCCTGTTTTCTTACGGCAGCATTCTATGTAGTGCTTCCTATGATTCTTATTATCTGTGAAAAAGAGACAGGTTCGGCATTGGTGTATTCGGCCTTTTTCCTTATGTTCTATCGGGAAGGAATGCCGGGATGTATCCTCTTTACCGGAGTGGCTGCTGTAATCTATTTTGTGGTAGGCGTGCGCTTCGATGGCGATATGATAGGGCAGACTTCCACCTCCTTCGGTGAGTCGTTGGTACTTATGATGATTCAGCTCTTCAGTGCCGGATTTGTTGCCGTGTACACGAACAAGCGTTCTTACCTTTGGAACATCTTGGGAGGTGTGATTCTGTGTAATGCCTTTTTATTGCTCTTTTCGGAATATGTCATCCCGTTCGATATTACGTGGATTCAATTGTTCCTCATCTTCGGATTGGTTATTTACTTATGCTACATCTTCCTGCGAGAAAGAGCATTGAGTTATTATCTGATAGCCGTGTTTGCGTTGGGAAGCACCGCCTTCTATTACTCAGCCGATATGGTGTTGAACCAGGTGATGGAACCACATCAGCAGGTACGTATAAAGGTGTTATTGGGACTTCAAGACGACCTTGCCGGTGCCGGATACAATGTGAACCAAAGTAAGATAGCCATTGGCTCCGGAGGTTTGGAGGGAAAGGGCTTCTTGAATGGTACTCAGACCAAGCTGAAGTATGTACCCGAGCAAGAGACCGACTTCATCTTCTGTACGGTAGGAGAGGAGCAAGGTTTTGTAGGATCGGCAGCTGTGTTGGTAGGTTTCCTCACGTTGATACTCCGATTAATTCATCTAGCGGAACGGCAGACACAAGCCTTCGGACGTATATACGGGTACTCCTTATTAAGTATCTTCCTATTCCATGTCTTTATCAACGTAGGTATGGTATTGGGATTAACCCCCGTGATAGGAATCCCGTTACCTTTCTTTAGTTACGGAGGTTCCTCGTTATGGGGTTTTACTATTCTTCTTTTCGTATTCCTGCGAATTGATGCCGGACGTGGTCAGAAAACGTCGCTTTAACGCCTACATCCTTTATCCCGGGAATCTCTTCGTTTTGCATGATGTGGCGGATACTCACGCGACAGATATGTCCCTTATGTATGCGAAAGGAGCATACCGGAATCTCCATTTGTTGGAAGGAAAGTCCTTCGTGTAGGGAGTTACCTTCGTCGTCGTACATCTCTACATACAGTGTATCTTTCTTGGTGTAGAGAACCTGCTCGGCGGTTGTTCCATCCAGTACTTGAGTCTTTGTCTCCAGAGCAAGCGCCTTGTAGGGGTAGAGTGTATTGCTGCGGATGCCTACGGATAGACTGAGCGATGCATCCTCCCAAATGGTATCCATCTCAAAAACAAGTGTATCTCGTTTGTTCCAGCTTTCTCCTTTGATAGATTCGTAATGATGATAGTATGTCCCCTCATCGTAGCAAGAAGTGAGGAGACATACTATTATTACAGACAGAATCAAGCACAGTTTCTTATGCATCTTGGTTTGCATTATTCGTGTTACCTGTTTCCGGTTTATTTCCGTTGCGTGTGGGCGTAGGTTCTCCCCCGTTGTTGCGGTTTTCGCCCTCTCCGTTCTTGCGCCCATTCTCATTGTTACGGCGATTGTTACGATTGTTGCGCGGTTTGTTACGGTCACCCTTGTTGCGTCGCTCCTCACTCTTGCGCTCCGGACGTCCCTCGCCTTTGTTAGGCTTCTCGTTGTTAGGCTTCTCTCCCGGAGTATTTTCAACAGCATCCTTTGCACGCTCTCTTCGACGATCATCGTTTCCTTTTCTCTTCTTCTTACGATGCTTGTCAAAGCGTGTAAGGCTATCCTGGTCGAGCAAGTCGGTAGATGTTGGAACCTCCTTCGTTGGATTCTCCTCCAGACTCTCCGGCTTTTCGCCTCGTTTGTTCATACTGATGATGCGGAACGCATGGCGTGCCGGTATGGTAACAAGGTTGGCAGCCAGGTTCTTATCGGTAGAGTAGGTGAGCATACCACTCAGAATATCCGTCTTGAACAAGAAGTATTCGCCCGTCATGGTATGCAGCGTAACATCCTTTGCAGGGATGCGTCCCGCAGCCTCTACGTAGCTGTCCACCTCGTAGTTGAGGCAACACTTTAATTTCGCACACTGTCCCGCCAGCTTTTGCGGATTCAAGGAGATATCTTGGAAGCGTGCAGCCGTAGTAGAAACCGATACAAAGTTCTTCATCCAGGTAGCGCAGCACAGCTCACGTCCACACGGACCGATGCCACCGATTCTACCCGCCTCCTGACGTGCACCAATCTGTTTCATTTCGATGCGAACATGGAAGGCATCAGCCAGGACCTTAATAAGTTGACGGAAGTCCACACGACCATCGGCTATGTAGTAGAAGATAGCCTTATTACCATCTCCCTGATACTCCACATCACCTATCTTCATCTCCAGTCCCAGAGACTTGGCAATTTGACGCGAACGAATCATGGTGTCATGCTCCTTTGCCTTTGCCTCCTCGAATTTCTCCATATCTACCGGGCGAGCTTTGCGGTAGATACGTTTAATCTCCGTTCCCTGCTTTATGCCCGACTTTTTGAGCTGCAGCGGCACCAGCTTACCCATGAGGGTTACGGTACCGATATCGTGTCCCGGAGTTGCCTCCACAGCTACGATGTCGCCCTTGTTCAGCTCCAAGTGGTTACTATTGCGATAGTATCCCTTGCGCGTATTTTTGAACTGCACCTCTACCAAGTCGCACAAATCCGTGTTGCCCGGTATATCAGCCAACCAATCGAAGGTGTTCAACTGGCTGTTTTGTCTTCCGCATCCTCGGCAGCAGAGTCCGCGTTCGCCGTTATTGAGTTTAAAATCGTCCATATAAATATCTATTATTGTATGAGAAGGACTATCATCTTGAGCGCAAAATCGAAGAACACCATCTTAGCGTTTACGTTCTGCTCTATGTCGCGCTGTGCCAGGTCCAGCTCATTCATTATTTTAATTACATTTCTCTCGTTGATGAAGCGTGCAAACTTGGTAGAGAATTCACTCTCTCGCTGATTCATGTAGACGATTTCCGGCATACGGAAGTTATACATGAAGTTCTCGCGCAACAATCGTTGGCTATAGGTAAGGAAATGCTTTTGGCGTTCTCGTCCCATACCCGCCACCTGTTCGCTCCATATTTTCATATCCTTTATTCTGCGCATATAGCTCAGTCGCATGAGTTGCACAAAGAGGTCGAAGAAGAGTTCCTCCTCTTCGTTGGTGTGCAACACCTCCATAGCCTTTATGTAATCGCCGTTGGCTATGTGAGCCACCTCGTGTGCTCGTGCTTCGTCCAGAAAGTGCTTCTGCATAAGAGCCTGTGTCATGGATTCGTCGTCTATCTTCTTTAGGTTGATACGTTGTACACGACTCTGGATGGTAGGCAGCAGTGCATCCGGGTTTTCGCTCACTAGTAGGAAAACGGTTTTCGTGGGCGGTTCTTCTATAATCTTCAGCAACTTATTGGCGCATTCCACCTTCATGCGTTCCGGCAGCCACATAATCAACACCTTGTACTCCCCCTCAAACGATTTCATGGAGAGACGATTTTGTATGCGGTCGCTTTCGGACGCCATGATGAGGGCTTGCTTGTTATCCGCCCCTATATAGTTGAGCCACCGATTGATGTCTATGTAGGCATTCTCCACGAGCAGTGCCCGCCACGCCTCCATATATTCATCGCTCGTACTGCTCTCTCCGCTCCCGCTTCTCTTGTTGATAACCGGAAAGGAGAAATGCAAGTCCAGATGCTCAAGTTTGCGCAGTTTGATACAGGTAGGACACGTACCGCATGGTTCCCCATCCTTATGATTGGGGCATAGCAGATAGTGAGCAAAGGCCAAAGCCATAGCCAGAGAACCACATCCGTGCGGACCGCACAACATAAGTGCATGCGGTACACGGTTCTCTTCGACCATCTTCAACAGCAGTTCCTTTGTCTCCTGCTGACCTATCACCTCACTGAACTTCACGAACTTATCCTCCTATTTTACAGATATCTATTAATAAATCTGCTCCGCCACTTTGCGAATGCTATCCACGGCAGAGATGGTATAGAAGTGGATGCTCGGGACACCGTGTGCAATTAGCTCCTTGCACTGTGCCGTAGTCCACTCCACTCCCAGAGCCTTTGCCTCCTCGTCGGTGGTACACTTAGCCGCCTCTACCGCCAACTCCTGCGGTAAATCCAGATGGAAGGTCTTAGGGATGACATTCAACTGAGCCAATTTACCAAACGGTTTGATGCCCGGTATGATAGGAATCGTAATGCCCATCTCACGTGCCTTCTCCACAAATCGGAAATACTTTTGGTTGTCAAAAAACATCTGAGTCACGGCATACTTAGCACCCAAAGCCTCTTTTTGTTTCAAGATCAGCATATCGGCCTCCAGGTTCGGAGCCTCCTCATGCTTCTCCGGATAGCAAGCCACACCATAAGAAAACGGTGTCCCCGGGTTCTTTACCGGCGTACCGTCAATGAAGAAACCCTCATTGAAACGGTTGATGTGTTCCTGCAACTCGGTGGCATGGCTGTAGCCATCTCCCGTAGGGATAAAGCGAGGTTCATCTTTTGCCTTATCGCCACGCAGCACCAGCAGCTCGGTGATGCCCAGGAACTGGAGATCCAGCAACATATACTCCGTCTCCTCGCGGGTGTACCCACTGCACAGAACGTGCGGAACCACCGGAATATTGTATTTATTCTGGATAGCTGCCGCCACCGCCACCGTACCCGGACGACGGCGTACTCTCTCCTTGGTAAACAGTCCGTTGGGAAGTTCCTTGTAGACATATTCGCTGCGATGGTTGGTAATATTGATGTACTGCGGATTAAACTCCTTCAGTGTATCAATCGTGTTGAACAGACGTTCTATACCCGTTCCCTTGAGCGGCGGAAGTATCTCGAAAGAGAAAGCTGTCTTTTTCTCCTGTTGTATCTTTTCTATAATATTCATGAATATTCTTTCTTATGTTTCGAAACTTTCATGCAAAAGTACGAAAAAAAAAGGAGAGTTCCGTGTTTTTATAAGGTATTTTGTGAACAACGCCCCGTTTCCGGGCAAAAAAGCGACAAACGGCAGGAAAACACATGGGGCGCATTCCTGCCGTTTGTACAATATAGGTGTATAGATTTACAACTTGATGGTGTACATCACGAAGGTATATGCCGGCAAATCGACAATCATATTCTTCTTCACCTTAACGGTCTCGTCCACCGGAGCAATCGGTTGACTCTCGTAGGTGTTCTCATCCTCCGGCTTACCGCTGAGGGTACGCTTCTTGGCAGACGACTTCAGACTCTTGAATCGAGAAAGGTCGATGGTTGCAGTCTTAGCATTCTCACCGGCGTTACACATCTTTACATACAGCGTACGGGTTTTGGAATCTAGAACCACGGTCTGCTCCTGATATTTATCGGCATCGTTGATGGTGACACAGTCTCCATAATAGTAGTTACCGGATGAGAGACCAAACATCTGTTGCACATAGTAGCTACAAGTGAGATACGGCTTCTCGTTGTCGAAGTAGATTAAGTCCGGATTCCAGTTCTCGGCGCCCTTGCGAGCAAACAGCGGTGCGTAGGAAGTCATGGTTACAACATCGGCATTGCGTTCCACGTGCAGGAGATACAGAGCCTCTGCCAACGCATCGATAAACTTCTTATCCTTAGCAGCATACTCACCCAAGTAAACTTTCGTCTTGCGGTCGCGTGGATAACTGTCGTACTGTTTGCTGTTCAAGAAGTAGTCGCGGCGTTCGTAATAGTGCTCATCCATGATAGGCAAGCCAATCTCGTCTGCCAGTTTCCAACCGTTTTCGTAATCCGAATTTCCGGCATGAGAGCCGGGACCGGCCGTACCCACGATGGTAATCTCCGGATGAGCAGCCTGCACCTTATTATATACATATTTAAAACGCTCCACGAACTCCGGAGAGATGCGCTCCTCGTTGCCTATACCCAGATACTTAAGATTGAAAGGCTCCGGGTGACCTGCAGCAGCACGTACCTTACCCCACTTGGTGGTAGCATCGCCGTTTGCCCACTCTATCAAGTTCAGAGCCTCGTCCACCCACTCATCCATATCGCTCATGGGAACAGCATCCTGTGCCTGGTCACGCATGGCCCAACCACCGTTAGCACCCTGACAGCTCACACCACACGGCAAGATAGGCAGCGGTTCCATGCCGATATCTTCGCAGAGTTGGAAGTATTCATAGTAACCCAAAGCCATGGACTGATGATACCCCCATGTGTTTTTCTGCGCCTGGCGCTCCTCCTTAGGACCGATGGTCTTCCACCAACGATAGGTGTTCCAGAAGCCGTCACCACCGCCATGTACCACGCATCCACCCGGGAAGCGCAGGAACTTAGGATGCAGAGCCTCCAGTGCCTCAGCCAAATCCTTGCGCAGACCATGTCCCTTGTAGGTGTCCTCGGGCAGCAGAGAAATCATGTCCACATCCACATCTCCCAGCGTGAGAGAGAGAACACGCAGTACAGCATTCTTGCAATCCTCGTTGGGCGTAAGTACGGTAGACACCTTTGTCCAACTGTCGGATGCAACCTTCAGCGTATCCTCCGCCAGAATCTTCTCCTCCTTACCCGGGCGCACCAAGGCTACACGAATCTCCTTGCCCTTGCCATCGGTGTTGCGGAAGAACGCAGAGAAGTCATACTTAGCACCCTGTTTTATGGAGATACCATCGAAACCGCTATTCTCCAGACCGAAACCGTTCCATCCGTTGTAGTCATAGTAGTGCCCTATACGTTCCGTTTGCAGGTGCATATAGTTAGGGTTGTACTCATGGATAGGGTTTACTTGGCGAGTTTCGATATAGCCCAACGAGTGTCCCGGACGGATGACACGCCATGCCGTGGAAGGTCCCCAACCATCGCGCTCATTAGGATTAAACTCAAAGGAACCGTTCTGTACGAGTTCCGCATTCAGTCCACCGTCGGCAGAAGAACTGATATCCTCAAAGAAGATACCGATAAGGTTATCGCTGATAGCTTTGCCACCCTCCGGTGGTGTCATGCTTTTCTGTGCCGAAGCACCTAAGGTTGAAGCAAGCATCGTTGCTCCGAGAATTGCTTTAAATGTCATAACGTTTTATGGTTTTACTTATATCATGTTGCAAAGATAGTGTTTTGTGCTCATAGTAACTACCAATCTTGTTGCAAAAGTATAAAAAAATGATACATTGTGACTTTTTTAGGGTCTCAATGTATCATTTCCTTATAAAATCCGTTGTAATACTACTATTTCTTCGTAGCTGCTTCCACCTCACTCCAAGTAGGCGGAACCACGTGTAGCAGGTTCTTAACAAAGAAGTCGAATCGCTTGTGCTCTCCGTAGCGTTCGCCCATGGTGTGGTGAACACCCGGCATCACCACTAGTTCGAAGTCCTTGTTGTTCTTGATGAGCTCATCCACCACCTGCATGGTTGAAGCCGGATCCACGTTGTCATCCAGCTCGCCCACCACCAACATAAGTGGTCGAGTCAACTTATGAGCATTGTACACATTGCTGCACTCCACATAAGCAGAGTCGATGGGGTAACCCATCCACTGTTCATTCCACCAAATCTTATCCATACGGTTATCGTGGCAACCGCAACTACTGTATGCCGCTTTGTAGAAATCAGGGTGTAGCAATACCGCTGTGGTAGACTCCTGTCCGCCGGCAGAGGCTCCGAAGATACCTACACGGTCGGCATCCATATACGGATACTTGGCAGCCGCCGCCTTTATCCAGCATTCACGATCGGGGAAACCGGCATCCTTCAAGTTCTTGTAACAAACGTCCTCGAAAGCCTTCCCACGGTAAGCAGTACCCATAGCATCCAACTGTACCACTATGAAACCAAGGTCTGCCAGCGGAGTCATATTCCAGTTGTATGCCATAAAGCTCTTCGGCGTATAGGCATCACCGGGACCGGCATAGATGTACTCTATCACCGGGTACTTCTTGCTCGGGTCGAAGTTGGACGGGCGTTGAATAATACCCCACATCTCCGTCTTGCCATCGCGACCGGGAGCAGTGAAGATTTCCGGAGCCGTCCATCCGGCAGCCTTCAGCTTACTGATATCAGCCGTCTCCAGAGTCTTGATGAGGGCACCCGTAGTAGCATCGCGTAGTTCGCAAACGGGAGCCGCATCAACCTTGGAGTAAGTATCCACCAAGTACTTAAAGTCGCTGGAGAATTTTGCATTATGTTCACCATCATCAGGTGTAAGAGCCACCATATTCTTGCCATCGAAACCTATGCGATAGTAGTGAACCAAGTAGGGATCCTCTTTGGGGTTGACACCGCTAGCCTTGAAGTAGATAACCTTGTTCTCCTCGTCCACGTTGACAACCTCGCGAACCACCCATTCCCCCTTGGTAATCTGCTTCTTCACCTTACCGCTCGGGCGATCTATCAAGTAGAGATGATTCCAATTGTCACGTTCGCTCATCCATATAATCTGCTTACCATCCTCCAAGTCGTGACGGAAGTAGCGACTATAGTTCACAAACGTCTTGTAAGACTCCTCCACCACGGTACGCATGGAACCGGTTTCGGCAGACATCTCCAAGATGCGGAATATCTTATGACCACGTTGGTTGTACTCCAGTGTGATAGCCTTGCTGTCGCTGTTCCACTGCGGCGTGCGCAGCTCATACTGTTGGTCGCACAACTTGGTGTCGCCCACCAGCGTCTTACCGGAAGTGACATCTATTATATAAGGTGTATGGAACGGCAGTTCATCTCCCGGCTTACAGTACTCCTGTTTGTGTAGAACAGGTTGCAACTGGTTCTTAGGAGCCGCCTCCACGTAGTACACATAACGCTTCTCGCTCACCGGACGCACTTTCAGAAAACTGATTTTCTTGCTATCCGGACTCCACTGAATGTAGCAACTATAGTAGTGCGCCAGCGTACCGTCCATGGTCAGCGCCTTCTCGTTGTTGCCATCTTTATCGCACACATATATGTTGTAATCGCGCATATATGCATATTTAGTACCATCGGGCGACAACACCGGCGAACCCTCCAGCTCATCGTCCGTCTCCATCCAGTGACGCTCTTTGCGAGGTTTGCGTAGACGAGCCGGCAAGTTCTCCTCCTCGCGACCCCTCCGCCAGTCCGGGCGTTCCGGACGCTCCTCATTGTTCTTTCCGCTCAGCGAAGCGATGTACTTATCCGCCTCCTCGCTCTTCTCAAACGATTTGCTCTCCCCGTTCTCCGCATTCACCACCACGGTGCGTGAACCCTCCTCCGTGTTGATAGAGTAGCGAAAGAGATGAGTCTCCGGAGTCCACCTCACATTGCTCGCAGAGTGGAAAACGGTTTTGTCGGCTCTGTACTTATCATACAGTCCGTAGGCACGGGTGTAATCCTCGAGTGTACCCTGTGCAGCAGTCGGTTGGCAGTGCAGCAGCATACCCGAAACACAAGCAACCGTCATTGCCAGTGTCTTAACCTGCAGGTGCAGGAATGGATGGTTTGTTCTCATTTTCTTTTTCTATTATAGTTCTTACTGTTATTGAATCACTTCTGTTTATAGAGCGCCTGACGAGCCTCCTGTTCGAAGGTCTTCACCAAGTCACGCTTCTTCACCGTTACCGGACCGCTCATAAACTCCGGCAGGTTGTAGCTGGAGAGCAGTTGACGATGATAGTCCGGATCCTCCTGTGGAAGCTCAAACGGCTTGCCCCATTTGCCCTTCTTGTCTACGTGAGCAATGAAAGGACGTGTATAGTTGCCATCGCTACGACGACTGCTAAAGATAACCCAACGGCTATTGCTGCTCCATGTATGGTAGCTCTCCACCTCGGTCGAATTAATCTCCTGTACGTTGCGATACTTCGATATAGCCTCCGCCGGATGCTCCACAGTATCCGTCAGTTCCATAACATAGAGGTCAGCATCCTTATGCCAAATATGGAAACAACCATATTCCGCCATGGCAAACATCAGTCGCTTGCCATCGGGAGAGATGCGCGGCAGCGTAGCACTCTTGCCTATGGCAGCCGCATCCAGCACCAACTCCTTTGCCCCAAACGTCTTGCTCTTTAGATTAAACGGACGGCGATACAAGTTGTACTTAAACTCACGATAACGCTTCATGTTCTCCAAGTCGGTCGTAGCCGTATCATGCTTCTCGTAGTGAGCGGAAGCATAGTAGATGTACTTACCGTCCGGAGACCAGCACGGATACGTCTCCAACTCGTTAGGCTCGGCAGCAATGGTACTCACCTCATTCTTGTCCATATCGTAGAGAATCAAGTCACTCGCCTTGTCCTGCACCTCAATCTTGTTAGGGTTGGCCGTGTGGAACGTCTGCCCGGTAGCATTGGTAGAGTAAACGATGAGGCGTTCCGTAGGATGCCATGCCGGATACACACCCGCCGACAGCGTAGAATCCGTCTTCAAGTTCACCTTTGTCACCTTACCATCGTAAACAATCATGGTACCCCCCATCCCCTGTCGAGCATGGAACTGCATACGATTCGGGTTATAATTCTGGTAGTTATGACAGTTTATGCACTGTCCCTGCTCCTCGGTGGAGCAAGTCATATTGCCGTAAATCACCTGTTCATCATAGTTTGCAAGATTGCGTTGACGAATGGTCAACTCCTCGTAAGCCACATAGGAAGGCGCTATGATACGATAAGAGATGTAAGGATCTATCTCATCCCGAGAGACAAAGATATGGAACGGTTTAAAACGCTTCCACTTATCCCCCTTGCGCACAAACACCTCCACGGTAAGTGCCCCCTTGTCGGTATGCTCCACCATGGTACGCCAAGTCTTCTCATCGGGAGTAGCCGCCATACCGGCACCCACCCATTCACCACCATCATAGGAGATGCGTGTCACAAACTCATCCCCCTTGTTGTCAATCTCGAAATGCAGCGGCGCAATGTTTACAGGCACCGTCACCTCCTTATAATCGGGATAGATGCGAGCCTCCTTGTTTACACTATCGTAGGTAGCAGGTACGGTAGCCTTGTTGCACGCAGTAGCCAAGACCAGTGCAACCGCCAAAAACAGGAATATCTTGATATGTTTCATTTTCTTATGCTCTTGTTAGTAGGATTTTATGTTGCGTACAAAGAAGTAGAAATAGTAGAACGTATTGCCAAACTGCGGGTAGAAGATACGCGCCATATCCTCCTCGCTCATGTTACGGCACTGCAAGCTCAGTTGCATAAACTGCCGGTAACTCTCCCTCACCGAAGGATCGAACGGCATCTTGCTGATGTCCACCTTTCTCTCCAGATTACCGTAGAGGAGGGCAGCCTCCTGATAGTGTATCGGCATATGCTCCCGTGGATGCAACATAGCATACTTAGTGAAGCGCGGCCAGAACAACGCAATATCCTTGGATTGTAGTGCAGCAATCAACGTAAGCTCTTGATAGTGCGGCTCATCGCCGTTGCCGTGAGCAAAAGCATTCAGCAGATACATCTCCACCAATGCATTATCACCGTCCAACTGGTCCCTATACTTGGAAATGTAGAGAATCTCCTTCATCTCCGGATCCTGAGCCACCCGTTCCGGATGCTGCAAGTATCCCTCATACTTCTCCGCCCATTCACGGTAGAAAAGAGTTTTCTTGAGACTGTTGATATATTTCTGCGCCAACGCCTTCTCATTATTTATAATAGAAGTCTTCACCAAGAACTTGAGGTACTCAATCTTGTTGCCAAACTCCACGCCATCCTCTATGCACCAACGATAGCAGAAGTTCTCCTTACCATAGTGGTAGTACAGAATCTTGCCACCCACCTGCATCATGTGGATGTGGAAGTTTGCCGCCGGCATCTCGCTACCATCCCTATAATGGTACAACTCATTACCGGCACGTCCCAGGCGGAACAGCGCAAGCGTCTTATATTGAATCATCATGCGAGTAGGCGTATGCGTCTCGCTGCGAGCTATCTCCAGCACCTTCTCCCAGTCCAACTTCTCTATAGCATGCGCCATCTCAATCTCCTTGTGGAAGTTATCATCACGGAACCAATAATGCTGAACCAATCCCACCATGAGAGCCACCGGCAAAAGGATGTTACCTATCGCAAGCCATTTCTTAGGCTGTTTGTTGGCAAACCTGCTCACCAGCATCAAGAACACCGGCATAGCCATAAGCAGAACATACGGCACACACATTCTTTTGCGCAGCACACCATCGTCCGGTCTAAAGGAAGGAAATCCCGCAGTGTAGATATAGTCAAAGTTCACATTATCAAAGTACTGATACCACATCATAGGCGTAAACAAGATACCCGCCACGCCCAGCACCGTGATAAGTGCAGCATGCGTGCGACGCACCGGTAGCAGCCACGTAAGCAGCAACATATAGGCACCACCCAGCAAACTAAAGTACCCCAGCGGATTATACAGCGATATGAAGATAACCATCCACACCACAGCCCCCATGCGAACCTGCTTGCGCTTGTTCGTTATGAGCCAACGAAACAGCCAAACGGCAGCCGTAACAATGAGAAACCCCACGAAAGTACTAAAGAAGAACCCCTTCGCTTTCAGCGTGTAAATCCAGTATCCCATGTGCAAGTTGCTGCACAACAACAAGATGGACGGAATCCACAACCACGCCGCCCACAACCAAGGCACACGATACGCCTTGCGAACCAGCCACGTAAGCAGCACCGAAAGCACCAGCCAGATGGCAATACCCATCCATGGATAGTAGAAGAACTGCGTCAGGAAAGTACCCGCATACGTAGTGAGCCACGCCGGGTAAGTAGACAATTGTTTTAGGAATAAGTCACCCTCCAACCACAAACTATGCTCCTGAATATGGAAAAGCACTTCCTCTTCGCACACCATAACATACCCCACGCCCACAAGCAAGAGTACACTCAGAACATAAAAAATCTTTTTCATCGTCGTCGCCGAGAGCGTCGACCTCTTTGCATTGTTGTCCGAATTCATGGTATAATGCACGGCAGTCTTAGCTGTCTTTACATGAATATCAGTTTTCTTTTTACTCATTATTTATTGTCATCTTTGGTTATTCAATCCATTTTTGCCCCCAAAGTTACTATTAAT
>CAYOKO010000037.1:0-17069 GCA_964404555.1 uncultured Bacteroidaceae bacterium
GTCAATATTTCCATTTTTCTTAGAAGAAGTGACGAAGGATAAATTCTATAATCTTTAGCACCATTCCTACACCCACAATACACAGCCCTGCAATGCGCAGGGTGTGGTTGGATGGGTTGGCGTAGTACATCACCACGCCTATGGCGGCGAGAATAAGGAAGGCGGTATTCAGGAGGGTGCGGGTGCGCTCCACACGGTGTGTAGGGCGGTGGTGCTGTTTCTTCTTGCCACGTGCTTCGTTGCCGGCTTCCTCTACGAGTTTCTCTATTTCCTCCTTTGTCATGATTGTGCTTTTATGTAGTCGCCGATGGATTCGAATATCTCGTCCTTGCGGTCGATGGTTTTGATGCGGAACTTACCGGAGTATTTGCTGGTCTTGTCTTGCTTCTTGGTGAGTCCGTTGGCATCGTTTATCCATTCTTCGGCTTTATAGTTCTTCCAGAGTTCTTGGTTCTCGTCTTCGCCGTAGAGGTAGTTGATGTGGCTTATCTCTACATGGAATTTACCCTCCTCGCAGTAGGCTATGAGTTGGTAGCTCATGCGGGTGCGATCCCATACGAGGGCTTTCTTCTTGAAGGTTACCCATTCGTCGAGTCGCACGGCTATGGTGCCTTCTTCGGCGTCGTTGCCGTAGACGGAGGATTTACCTAGTTCGTTGTTGTTGGCGGCGAAATCGGTGAGGTATGGGAGCAGGAGGTTGTAGATTTCTTGCTTACTCTTACCGGTTACGTCGTAGTCTTGGCGGAAGAGTACCATACCGTTTACTTCGGGTACGGCTCCTGCCAGGTATTTGGGGTCTGTCACCTTCTTATCGGCTGTGCGTGAGGTGAAGAGTGTCTTCTTGGGGGTGTCGGTGGCATTGTCTGTGTTCTGCGCCATGGTTATGGTGGGCAGACAGAGCATCATGGTTATAAGTATTTGTTTTGTATTCATATTTCTGTTTTTACAATATTTCCGCTGCAAATCTACAAATTTTTTTCGTATAATTCGAGATGTGCAGCGGAAAAAATGATGATTAGGGAGGTTTTTTATGTATCCTCAATTAATTGTCCTTTGCTCCAGGTAATTGAGGAATTCCTCTTTGAAACCTTCGGAGGTGGGGAGGAGTGTGCCGTTGGTGAGCTTTACGGAGCCCTTATCCACCATCTGCACCTTATCCACATTAATAATAAAGGAACGGTGAATGCGGATGAAACGGTTCGGAAGTTTCGTATCCAGACTCTTGAGACTCGCCAGCGTGAGGATGGACTTGCGAGCATCGTCCAGGTATATCTTTACGTAGTCCTTCAGCCCCTCTATGTAGAGAATATCCTTGAAGGGAATCTTATGCAACTTATAATCGCTCTTCACAAAGATGCAATCGTCCTGCGCATCTATATTGTTCTTCTCCTCGGTCGTCTCTGTGGCGACGGAAGGTGCCTGACTTCCCTCCTGCAAAGAGAACCATTTCTGCGCCTTGTTGACAGCCCCTAGAAAAGCCTCGAAATCTACAGGCTTCAGCAGATAGTCCAGAGCATTCACCCGGAATCCTTCTACCGCATATTTGTCGAATGCCGTGATGAATACCACACGAGTCGTCTCCGGCAAGAGACGGGCAAACTCCATTCCGTTCAAATCGGGCATCTGGATATCCAGGAATAGCAGCTCCACCGGCTCCTGTATCAGCTTGGCTGCCTCTACGGCACTGCTGTAACACTGTGTAAGCTCCAGTGAGGGGATGCGCTTTACGTAGCTCTTTAATAGTTCGAGTGCTAGAGGTTCATCGTCGACCAAGGCACATTTTATCGTTTTCATTTTATCGTAAATTTAATTCGTTAAAAAATCTGGTTATGTTTTCTTCTGTGTTTCTATCACCAAGAGTGAGTGGTAATAGGGCAGACCTCCTTCACTATTTACCACCTCCTTGCTCCATTCATAGGCACCGGGGTATAGGAGGTCCAGGCGCTGCTGAACCTGCTGGAGACCTATGCCGTGACCACTCTTGTCGTTGCGTTCCTTGGGGTGATTGCTGTTCTTTATGTCGCATGTAACACGACCTGTGGCATCACTCCTTATACTTATGTAGATGAAGCACTCCACACCGGAACTTACACCATGCTTGAAGGCATTCTCTATGAGCGATATGAAGATAAGAGGGGCTATCTTAATGCCGTAGGCATCCTCCTCGATGTCCACCGTGAGCTTTACATGACTACTGAGGCGTATGCGCATGAGCTCTATGTAGTTGCGGATGAAGCTCAGTTCACTCTTGAGGGAGACAAACATATCCTTGTTCTCGTAGAGAATGTGGCGCAGCAGTACGCTAAGTTGTTGTACAGCCTCTTGTGCTTTGTCGGCATTGATAGCTATGAGTGCGTAGATGTTGTTCAGGGTATTCAGCAGGAAGTGCGGATTTATCTGGTTGTGCAGGTTGCGCAGTTCCGCCTCCTGTCGCTCCATCTCCGCTTGCTGGCGTTCCATCTCTGCCTCACGGCGTTCCATCTCCGTCTTGCGCATCAGCTTACTTTGGCGAGTCACAGCTCCTGCGGCACTTGCCAGTGTGAGCATGATGATGTCTCGTGCTACAAACATCCAGCGAGGAGCTATGGGGCGAGGTGGACGTCCTCCTTCTCCCTCTATGGGCATCTCCATGGGGTTGTCGGGGCGCATCAGGTCGTATGCTATTTGCATTACGATAAGACACACTATGACGAGCACTAGACTCAGTATCATGTACTTCTCCATCTTGCCCCTCTGCCAGTAGCGCGGCACCATGACAAAGTAGTTGGCGTAGAACATAAAGGCTATGAAGGCGGGAGCCAGAAAGATGTGGTTCAGGAACTTTAGAGATGTGTGCATCATGGAATTATCCATGAACAAGAAGGGGGAACCAAAAACTAGAACCCACCCTAGTATGTGCAGGGCGGGTTCCAGTATGTTCTCATTCAAATTGATATTCCTCTTGGTCATTATCAAGGATTTGAAGGGTTGCTTTTATTCATATCGTATTGCTTCTATCGGGTCCATACGTGCTGCCTTCTGGGCAGGGAAGTATCCGAAGGCTACACCGATGATGGTGCAGACTATGAAGCTCACTACTATACTCCACATAGGGATGGAGGTGGGCAGACCGAACTGTGTACAGACGAGTGTGCCCAGATATCCCACAAAGATTCCCAAGACACCTCCCGTGACACTTATTATGATGGATTCAATCAAGAACTGGTTGCTTATGTCGAAGCCTGTGGCTCCTACACTCATACGCAAACCAATCTCTTTGGTGCGTTCGGTGACGCTCACCAACATGATGTTCATAATACCGATACCGGCTACCAACAGGGAGAAGCCTGCGGCTACCACCAGAATGAGGGTGATGGTGTCCATGGTGCTGGTCATGGTTTCCATCATCTCTTGCTGGGAGCGGATGGTGAAGTCGTCGTCGTCCTCATCCTTCAACTTGTGGTTGGTGCGGAGGAGGGTGGTCAACTCATCGATGGCATCGTCCGTCAGCTCCTCGGTGAGGGCGGAGCAGTTGATGCTGCTCAAGTATGTCTGGGCGTTGATACGCTTCATGACGGTGCTGTAGGGAGCCAGAATCAAGTTGTCCTGGTCCATGCCGAAGCTGTTGTATCCCTTGGACTTGAGCACACCTACCACGCGGAAGGGGATGCTCTTGAAACGTATGGTACGTCCCACAGGGTCGGCTACGTTGGGGAACAGCTCATCCTTTACGGTGGTTCCTATGACGCACACCTTGGCACTCTTCTTTATGTCCTCCTCGGTGAACATAACGCCCTCTTCTACGCTCCACTGCTTGATGTCGAGATATTCGGGTGTCTCACCGTAGATGGTGGTGGAGGTGTTGTTGGCACCGTAGATAGCCTGACCGGAGGCGGATACCTCGGGGCTGACGTAGGAGATGTACTTCTTGTTCTTTACGATGTCGTCGTAGTCGGTGAGCTTAAGTGTCTGCATGGCACTCGGGTCCTGACGTACACCGCCTCGCATATCGGCACCGGGTCGAATCATAATGATGTTGGTTCCCATCTGTGAGATGTTCTTCTTGACACTCTCCTTGGAACCCTGTCCTATGGCCATCATGATGATTACGGCTGCTACACCGATGATGATACCCAGCATGGACAGGAAGGAGCGGAACTTATTGCTGGCTACTGCCTTAAAAGCTACTTTTATGAGGTTTAAAAAATTCATATATCTTGCTTTCTTTTTATCCGTTAATCATCCTGCGGCTTGGGGAGGGCAGCGAGTGCCTCGGCAGCCGACAGTATGTTGTCATTCACTTTGTCCTCGCGTATCTTGCCGTCGCGCAACATGATGTTGCGACTGCTGTACTGCGCTATCTCGGGGTTGTGGGTAACGAAGATGATGGTGCGTCCTTCGGCGTAGAGCTTCTGGAAGAGCACTAAGACCTCGAAGGAGGTGCGGGTATCGAGGTTACCGGTGGCCTCGTCGGCGAGTATCACGGCGGGGTTGTTGACCAGGGCGCGGGCTATGGCTACACGTTGCATCTGTCCACCACTCATCTGGTTGCTCTTGTGGTAGAGGCGTTCGCCCAGTCCTACGGCTTCCAGTGCCTCGATGGCAGCTTTGCGACGTTGCTCGGCGTTGTACTTGCTGTTGTACATGAGGGGGAGCTCTACGTTCTCTACGGCTGTGGTCTTGGCCAGGAGGTTGTAGTTCTGGAACACGAAACCTATCTTACGATTGCGCAGACGAGCACGTTTGCTTTTGCTCATGGTGCGCACGCTCACGCCATCGAGGTAGTATTCGCCGGAGGTGGGGGTGTCCAGGCAGCCCAACTGGTTGAGCAGGGTGGACTTTCCGGATCCGGAGGTTCCCATGATGGTGACAAACTCTCCTTCGTGTATCTCGAAGGAGATGCCGCGCAACGCTTTTACCACCTCGTCGCCTACGGTGAAATTGCGTCGCACGTTGTCGAGCTTAATAACTACTTTCTTTTCGTCCATCTTTATGTTGCTCCTCGTTTATTTTTTGTTGTTTTTGGATCCCGGAGGACTCGGCATGAAGGGGTTGCTTTCTTCGCTGCTGCTGTCTTCGTCTTCACTCTCGGCGGTTGCGGTTTCGCTCATCTCTACGATGACAGCTTGACCTTTCTCCAGTCCGGAGGTGATTTCGGTTTGGGTTCCGTTGGTGACACCGGTGGTTACGGCTATGGCTTTGATGTTCTTGCCGTCGCGTACCCATACTTTATCGGTGGCATCGCAGTCTATAATCTGCTCGCCCTCGCCCAGTACGGCTTCACTCGGGGTAAAGCGCAGCGCTTTATTGGATACGCAGAGTGCGTTGCTGGCTTCGCTGGTGATGATGCTTACACTGGCGGTGAGTCCCGGCTTCAGCTTGAGGTCTTCGTTGGGTGCGGAGATGACTACTTCGTAGGTTACCACATTGCTCTCGGTGGTAGCTTCCTGACGTACCTGAGTTACTTTACCCTCGAAGGTGTCGTCCGGGAAGGCATCTACGGTGAAGGTTACACGCTGACCCTCTTCTATGCCGCCTATGTCAGCCTCGTCGATGTTGGCTATTACGCGCATATCGGTGAGGTCTTGAGCTATGGTGAAGAGGGTAGGAGTACTGAAGCTTGCTGCCACGGTCTGTCCTTCTTCTACGCTCTTGCTCAGCACAATACCGTCGATGGGTGAGGTAATGGTGGCGTATCCCAGGTTGGTTTCCGCCTTGGCTACGTTCTGCTGCTGAGTGCTGTAGGTATCCTTGGACTTCTGATAGGATAGCTTAGCGTTGTCGAAATCGTTGTCGCTTATCAGCCCTTTGTCGTGCAATTCCTTCATGCGCTTATAGTTAACGGCTTGGTATTCCATGTCGCTCTTGGCGCTGTTCAGGTTGTTCTTAGCGTTCTGCAGCTCGCTCAGAAGGTTGGTCTTGTCGAGTTCGGCTATGACTTGACCTTTCTTTACTACGCTGTTGTAGTCTACATAGAGCTTGCTCACGATACCGGATACCTGTGTACCTACGGTTACTTCGGTCACCGGTTCGATGGTTCCGGTTGCGGTTACTTCTGTGCGGATGTCGCCTACTTTCACTTGTTCGGTGACATAGTTTATCTTTGCTTCCTGGCTACAACCTGTGAACAGGAAGGTGCCTAAGCCTATCATCGCCGTTGTGGCGAGGGTTATGTTAAAACTGCTCATATATTAAATATGTGTATTATTTTTATCTTCTTAATTGGTTTATTTTCACTCATTATAGGTCGATAACTCCACCGCGGTAGAACTCCAACAGTTGCAGGTTGAGCAGGGTAGTGTACTTGCTCTGGAGCATCTCTTGTTCGGCCTGGATGAGGTTGTCGCGGCTGGTCATTACGTCGACGCTGTTCTTAAGTCCCACGCGGAATTGCTCGTTGATGAGGTTGTAGCTCTCCTGCATACTCTTTACATTGCTCTTGGCTGCTATGTATTTCTGCTTGCCGGTGGTGGCATCGAGGCGATACTTCTCGATGGTGCTCAAGAGGGTTTTGCGCTGGTTCTGGAGTTCCAGTTCGGCATCTTGCTTGTTCAGTTTGGCACGCTCCACAGCACTCTTGTTCTGGCGGCGATCCAGAATGGGGAGTGAGAAGTTGACACCGCCGGATGCGTTGAGGTTGGTCTTCATCTGGGTGAAGATGTTGGTGCCGATACCGGAGGTATGGCTATCGCCTACGCCTGCTTGCAGACTGATGGTGGGGAGGTATCCGGCTTTGGCTATCTTAATTTTGTTGTCCATTGCCTCTATGTTTACCTCAGCACTCTTTATTTCGGGGCGGCTGTCCAGGGCTGCTTCGTAGATGGTTTCCTCATCGGGGATAACGGCCATAGCTGCTTCGTCGGTGTTGTCTATGTCGGCTATCTGCATTTCGCCTCCTCCTTCAATCTCAAGGAGTTGCTTGAGCTGGAGTTTGTAGTTGCTGATGAGTGATTTGCTGTTGACAATGTTGTATTCGCCGGCAGTAACTTGTGCTTCCAACTGTGCCAGTTCACTCTTTGCCATCTGTCCTTGCTTCACCATCTCTTGTCCGCGTTCGTACTGACTTTGTGCGGTTTTCTGCACCTCTTCGTTTACTTTGAGGGCTTCGGTGCTGTAAAGAATCTGGATGTAGAGTTGGGCTATCTGCTCCTGTATGCTGTTGGCTTGTACTTCGGTAGCATAGGCTGCCATCTCTTGGCTGTATTGGCTGTCCTTTATGTTTCTGCGGTTTATGCCGCCGTTCCATACGGTCCAGGCTGCATTGACACCGTAGGTTCCGCTTTCGCTCACGTTACTTTTGTGTGAGGTAGCGATACCGTCGGTCACAATGCTGCTTCCGGTTTCCTGATAGGGACGCCAGGTGACATTTTGTGACATGCTGAACGAGAGACTTGGGAAGAGTGCGGCTTTGTTTTGCTTTACGTCTACAGCGCTGCTTTCTTCCTTTATCTTACTCTGTTTGAGTTTGATACTGTGTTCCAGAGCGTAGTCGATACACCCCTTGAGATTCCACACTCCGTTGTCCTGAGCATAGCTGTTCAGGAGCATGAGCGATAGAACCGGAACGGTGATAAACGTTTTCTTATTCATAAACTTATCTGTTGATTCACGTGCAAATTTACATATTATTATTGGAATAGTAGGTATCCGAAATGGCTAAAATGCGTTTTTTTAGACAAAAGGGATGGTTTTTCAATTTTAATTTCGTAAATTTGCCGATGTATAATTAGAACGTAAAAATTAATTAAAATAGTAGAGACAGCTTATGTTTTCAGGAATTGTAGAGGAGATGGCTACGGTGGTGGCACTGGAGCACGATAAGGAGAATGTACATTTTACACTTCGTTGTAGCTTTACGGATGAGCTTACGATAGACCAGAGTGTGGCGCACAATGGTGTGTGTCTTACGGTGGTGCGTAAGGAGGGGGATACGTACACGGTGACGGCTATGAAGGAGACGCTGGAGCGTTCTAACTTGGGGCTTTTGCAGCCGGGTGATGAGGTGAACGTGGAGCGTAGCATGATTATGAATGGTCGTCTGGATGGACACATAGTGCAGGGACACGTGGACTGTACGGCGGAGTGTGTCTCTATAGAGGATGCGAACGGTAGCTTTGAGTACACGTTCCGCCATGTGTTCGACAAGGAGTTGGTGCGTCGCGGTTACTTCTGTGTGGACAAGGGGAGTGTTACGGTGAATGGTGTGAGCCTTACGGTGTGTAACCCTACGAAGGATTCGTTCAAGGTGTGCATTATTCCGTATACGTATGAGCATACGAACTTCCATGCATTGAAAGTGGGTAGCCGGGTGAACATTGAGTTCGATATTGTGGGGAAGTATCTTAGCCGTATGAATCAGCTCATGGCAGAGTAAGAAGACGGATTCAATACAAGAAGACGATTCGAGATAAAAAGCGGATTCGAGAAAGGAAGACGGATTCGAGATAAAAAAAATGCGGAGGTTCTTTTTTAATGAAGACCTCCGCATTTTTTATGGGAACGCAGTTGGACGATAAGCCGAGTTCTGTACCGTGTGGACGGTTACCGTCATTTATCTAGACTGAATGTCACCACTCAGCTCAATCGTTCTACCCTCCGGCATCGGGCGGGTAACCCTCAAGCACCGGTATACGCGAACTTTCAACTCCCCATGTGTACGGCTCGTATGTCACCACACGACCGGTGAGCTCTTACCTCACCTTCTCACCCTTACCGGGGCGAACCCCGGCGGTTATTTTCTTCTACACGTATTCACCCTCGCGGACAACTACTCATTAGGTAGGGGGACACCCTGTGTTGCTCGGACTTTCCTCCTACGTCCTACTGACGCAGACGACGGTATGTCCAACTGCTTTTATTCTTTTCCTTATTTCTTCAGCTTTGCCAGACTCTCCTCGAGTGTTGCAATCTTGGAAAGAGCATCTGCCTGCTTCTTCTTTTCCATCTCTACAACAGCTGCCGGAGCGTTGCTGACGAACTTCTCGTTGCTCAACTTCTTCTCCACACCTACGAGGAATCCTCTCAAGTGCTTCAATTCAGCCTCTGCCTTCGCTATTTCGCTCTCCACATCGATGAGATTGTTCAATGGAACGGCAAACTCGGTAGTACCCACCATGAACGATGCCGCACCATCCGACTTAGCAGCCACTACGCTGACAGCCTCCAGGTTTGCCATCTTCTGCAACATGGCGTTGTATCCCTCCCATGGGAAGCTTTCCACAACCTCGAGCGTGAGCACCTCCTTCGGCGCAATATTCTTCTGGTTGCGCACCGCACGTACACCGGCAACGATGTTCTTTACCGTCTCGATATCAGCCATGAGCGCATTCTCCTGCACGGTTACAGGCTCAGCCTTGTAGGTCTCGCGCATGATGCTTGCTCCCTCCTCACGGTCATAGATGTGCTGCCACAACTCCTCGGTAATGAATGGCATGAACGGGTGGATAAGCTTCAAGAGCGTGTCGAAGAAACGCAGTGTTTCATCGTATGTTTTCTTGTCGATGGGCTGCTGATATGCCGGCTTAATCATCTCCAGATACCAACCGGAGAACTCGTCCGTAAACAGCTTAAATACAGCCATCAATGCCTCGTTCAAACGATACTTGGAGTAGAGATCCTCAATCTCGGCAGAAGCTGCCTTCACCTTGGCACCAAACCACTCAACGGCTATCTTGGATGCCTCCGGCTGTGCCAGCTCGGCTGTTTGCCAACCTTGTACCAAGCGGAAGGCGTTCCATATCTTATTACAGAAGCCCATACCCTGCTTGCAGAGACCCTCGTCGAAGAGGATATCGTTACCGGCAGGAGCTGCCAACAACATTCCCATGCGCACACCATCGGCTCCGTATTTCTCTATCAACTGGATAGGATCGGGTGAGTTACCCAACTGCTTACTCATCTTGCGACCCAGATTATCGCGTACGATACCCGTGAAGTAAACGTTGCGGAACGGTACATCCTTCAAGTATTCCTCGCCTGCCATAATCATACGAGCTACCCAGAAGAAGATGATGTCCGGACCCGTTACCAGGTCGGCGGTAGGATAGTAGTAGTTTATCTCTTCGTTACCCGGCTTGTTGATACCATCGAACAAGCTTACAGGCCACAACCAAGAGGAGAACCAAGTATCCAAAGCATCCTCATCATGACGCAAATCCTCGACCTTGATGTTCTCGTATCCGGCAATCTTATGTGCCTTCTCCAAAGCCTCTTGGGCGTTCATTGCTACCACGAAACGCTCCTCTTCACCCTCGGCACTCGGTAGATAGTATGCCGGGATGCGGTGTCCCCACCACAACTGGCGAGAGATGCACCAATCGTCTATGTTCTCCAACCAGTTACGATAGGTGGTAACATACTTCTGCGGATAGAACTTAATTTTACCCTCGAGTACCGGTGGCAGAGCAATGTCGGCAAAATGCTGCATACTCAAGTACCACTGCTTGCAGAGGCGTGGCTCTACAGCGGTGTCGGGGTTACGCTCGGAGTATCCCACCTTATTTACATAGTCTTCTATCTTCTCCATCAAACCGGCGTTCTGCAGGTCTATGGCTATCTGCTTACGTACCTCCATACGGTCCTGCCCTACGTACATACCGGCAGCCTCGGAGATGGTTCCGTCCGGGTTGAAGATGTCAATGGTTTCCAATTGGTGGGTCTTACCCAGGTTGTAGTCGTTGACATCGTGCGCCGGAGTTACCTTCAAACAGCCGGTACCAAACTCTATGTCTACGTAGCGATCCTCTATTACCGGAATCTCGCGGTTTACCATAGGTACAATGACACGGCAACCTCTCAACCACTGGTTCTTGGGGTCTTTGGGGTTGATACACATAGCGGTATCACCCATGATGGTCTCCGGACGGGTAGTAGCCACAACAGCGTAGTAACCCTTCTCGTCCTTGTGCAGAACCTCGCCCTCCTGTCCGGTAGGCTTCACCAGTTCCGGGGTGGCTACATAATACTTAAGGTAGTACAACTTGGAGTTCTCCTCGCGGTACACTACCTCGATGTTGGAAAGAGCCGTCTGTGCTTTGGGATCCCAGTTTACCATACGCAAACCGCGGTAAATAAGTCCCTTGTCATAGAGGTCTACAAACACGCGCAATACAGATTCGGAGCGCACCTCGTCCATGGTGAAGGCGGTTCTATCCCAGTCGCAGGAAGCACCCAGACGGCGCAGCTGCTTCAAGATGATGCCACCATGTTCGTGTGTCCAGTCCCATGCATGCTTGAGAAACTCTTCACGCGTGAGGTCCAATTTCTTTATACCCTTCTCGGCCAGACGGTTAACTACCTTAGCCTCCGTTGCAATAGAAGCATGGTCGGTGCCCGGAACCCAGCATGCGTTCTTGCCGTCCAAGCGTGCCTTACGCACCAAGATATCTTGGATGGTATTGTTCAGCATGTGTCCCATGTGTAGCACACCCGTTACGTTGGGTGGCGGAATCACCACGGTATATGGCTCACGGCCATCGGGTTTTGAACTGAAAAGTTTGTTATCAATCCAGTATTGATACCACTTTGACTCTACGTCGGCTGGGTTGTATTTGCTCGCTAATTCCATTTGTATTATGTCTTTTTCTTGTCTGTTCTTATTCCGGATGGTATCTTTTGATACCGTTTTTCCGCAAAAACAGTGCAAAGTTAGTAAAAATATCGTGTTGGACGCAGGTTTTTGCTTATTTATTTTATATGCGATTGAAAAATTATGTAACTTTGCACGTCAAAAATCATATATATATAAATAATGTATGCATAGTAAAGAGGAAAAAATGAAGGCTTTCGGACGCTTTCTGGATGTGCTGGATGCGCTTCGTGAAAAATGTCCGTGGGACAAGAAACAAACGAATGAGTCGTTACGACCAAACACCATAGAGGAGACATTCGAATTGTGCGATGCTCTGATAAAAAAAGATACTCCCAACATCTGTAAAGAACTCGGGGATGTGTTGTTGCATATAGCGTTCTACGCAAAAATAGGAGAGGAGAAGGAGGAGTTCGATATAGCGGATGTTTGTAATAAACTGTCCGATAAGCTTATCTTCCGTCATCCTCATGTGTATCATCCTTCGCAGATTGGGGTCGAGAATCCCAAACCGCTGCCTTACGGAGTGGAGCAGGAGGATGCAGCGGGTACCACATCGTTTAGCGGTGCCAAGACGGCGAGCGATGTAGTGGCCAACTGGGAGCAGATCAAGCTGAAGGAGAAGGATGGCAACAAGCGTGTGCTGAGTGGTGTGCCGGAGGCATTACCTAGCTTAATCAAGGCATATCGCTTGCAGGATAAGGCTCGTAATGTGGGCTTCGACTGGGAGAAGCGTGAGGATGTGTGGGAAAAGGTTCGCGAGGAGATTGGTGAGTACGAGGCGGAGCTTCGTAACTTGCAACGTTTGTCTCCCGATGCTTCCGACGATGAGAAGAGCGCTGCACGTAGACAGGCGGAGGGGGAACTGGGCGATTTGCTGTTCAGTCTCATCAACGCATCGCGTCTTTATCACTTGAACCCGGACAATGCGTTGGAGTACACGAATCGCAAGTTTATTCGTAGGTTTAACTACGTGGAAGAGAAGACTCTTGCTGCCGGTAAGCAGCTCAAGGATATGACTCTGGGTGAGATGGATGCTCTCTGGAACGAGGCTAAGGCGCAGGAGAAAGAGAAGTAGAATTAAGAAAATTAAAGTATAATGCAATGAAAACAAAAGCGTATGTTGGTGTTCTTGCTGCCGTGGCTTGTTTGCTGATGGTTGGCTGCAAGAATACTGCAAGTGAGCCGGCGGAGGAGGAACAGGAGACGCCCGATACTCTTGCTGTGCTGGATTCCACCGAGTGGGTGGGTGTGTGTGGCGATGGTACGTCCATGAATGCTCTGGAGTTGGTGTCGGGTAAGGATACCTTATATATCAGCTTGGTGGAGGCTCGTGATGCCGACCGTGTGTATGGTGGTCTTGAGGTGGGGGATAGTGTCTATGTGTGGCTGCGTCCGGACAACGATTCTCAGGAGGAGCAGACGGCCGAAGTGGTGGTGAACTTGCATGACCTTGAGGGGTCGTGGGAAGGTGCGCGCAACGATGGTTCCGATTGTGCGTTCGTGATTGGTAAGAATCATGAGGTGAACATAGGATATGGGGAGCACAAGGAGTACAATGCTTGGTACATCCGCCGTGGTCAGTTGGTGTTGCTTACTACCGACGAGGAGAAACAAAAGGAACCGAATGCTATACGCTTCTTTGATTTGCAGCTTCTCTATAGTGATTCCTTGCTCCTAAAGAGTGGAACGGATTCTTGGAGAATGGGTAGAAAATAAAATAGCTCGGTTCTAGGATTGGTTTAGTAACCGTTGCTTTTGAAATATACCGTAGGTTCGGATTTGTCGTTCTGAACCTACGGTTTTTTATTTCTTTCTGTAGAATATCTTCTCGTGGGTGTGTCTTTTTGTCCTTGGAGTTTCCGGAAACTCATGCCGGAAAATTAGCCTAAATGCAGGAGAAAATGCACGGAGATAGCACTCGTTTTCTACTAGAATAGGTGGTGAAAAGCATAGGACTTTGGGTCATATTCCACCGTAATTCGAGTGCTAACTCAGTAAGAAAAATATTTTTCTCAGTAGAGAAATTCCACTCGCCCTACTTTGTAAGTATATTTCGTTGCCCGTGACAGGAAATCCGGTGACACATATCGTTTTTGGGGTTGTGACAGATAGCTTTTAGCCTAAAAATGCAGCCTTTCAAAAATGTGTCACCTGAATTGAGTATCAACGAAGTAAATCGACATAAAATTATCTGTCACCACCTCATCACCCCCTATCACGGAAAAAACCGAAAAAAGTGTCACATCTGTCACTATGTGTCAAACTTGCTGGAACTCACCGGAGTTAAATGTGACAGATACCTGTCACCTGTGTGTCACCGGAGAATTTTGCGCCGATTTTCTGCTTGTACGAAATTTTCGCAATTAAAATACCGCTTTTATTTCGCTTCCTGTCGCTCCGGACGTCTACGATTACCCATATCGCGAAGCATCTTTCGGTGGAATTTTGTCTCCGCCTTTATCGCCTTATACACCTTCTTAGCCGACATCACCTTGAGGAATTTCTTTATGTATTCACTCTGGATTTGTGCATTCTGGACGGCAGTATTGCTCTGCAGTGTGAGCAACTCCTTGTATTGCGCCTCCGTCATATCCCCCTGCTCACCGGCACGCTCTGCGTTGAACAGTTTGTTGTTTAAGTCGCGCTGTTTATCGTGCATCTCGTGGAACAGCGGGAAAAATTGTGCCGCCTCCTTTGAGGTTAGACTTGCCTCTTCGGTGATAAATGCCTCGATATTCTTCTTGAAATCCTCCGGAGAGAACTTCGGCGGATTCTCCTTACGTTGAGCACCGGCGGTTAGTAATACGGAACCCAACAATACGATTAATAGGAAAAGTTTCTTCATTGTCCTTGTTGTTTAATGTTCACTTACGGTACGTACCATCGGAGGATTAGTGATTCTCCGATAGATACATATATATTTCGTTATTATTAATCATGGCGTAGTCCAGAGCCTCGTCCATATATTCGCTTTGCTCCTCCTGCTTGGCCGTTGTAGAAGTAGATAAATGCTCGTTCACTGCCAGAAATACGGTGCCAATGACACCAATAAACATGGCAGCGGCAGCTATGCGTACGGCTGTACTGCGCATCCATCTGCTCCACAGAGGTGTGTGGACAACCTGTTCCTCCGGAATCTGCTCCATCATCCGTTGGGTGAAATTCTCGAAGTAACCCTCGGGAACCTTAAAACCGGTTGCTCCGTGAGTCATCTGCTTGATTTTCTTTTCTTCTGTCATCATACTATGGTCCTCCATTTTTATATTCTTTAGATACAAGTTTCTTGCAATGGTTTAATCCTCGGCGTTAAAAAAAGCGGATATTTTTTTTACGGCATGGAAATAGGATGCTTTGAGTGCCCCTACGCTGTTGCCCAGTATCTCGCTCATCTCCTCGTATTTCATCTCTTGGAAGTACTTCATGCGGAATACCATACGCTGTTTCTCGGGGAGCGACTCCACGGCTCGTTGCAGTTGCAGCTGTGTTTCATCGCCATCGAAATAGGGGTCGCTTTCCAACTCTTTTACGCTGTTTTGTTCGTCCTGCAAACGGATGGTTGCTTTCTTGTTGCGGTTGAAGTTCAAGCATTCGTTTATGGCTATTCTGTGCAGCCATGTAGAGAGCTTGGACTCTCCACGAAAGCTCTCTATATTGCTCCACGCCTTCAGAAAGGTGTTTTGCAGTAGGTCGTCGGCATCTTCGTGCGTGAGAACCATGTGGCGTATCTGCCAATATAGAGCCTCCGAATGGATGCGTACCACCTCCTCGAATGCCGACCTCCGTGTGGCAGGATCCATGAGTTGCTTTATGATTGTTTCCTCGTTGTAGTGTGCCATATTCTTTTTATTGGTCCTCGTATCAATGAGACACAATAAGTACAGTAGGGTTTAAGGTCTGCCGGATAAAAATGTAGGGGACGAATTATCGAATGGTCACTTTGCGCACTACCTTACCTATCTTGAGCAGATAGCATCCTTTTTGCAGATTGTGATTTATGGTTTTGTCGGCGGAGTCTATGCGATAAGATGCAACAAGTACACCGGTAAGGTTGTAAACCTCCAGTCTCTGGTTGTTGGCATTCACCACGTGAATAGCAGTGGAAGTTACTTCGCTCACACTTGCCGGAGCTACTTCCCCTTCAACAACGTTGCTCTTTTCTGCCTGTGCCTGTATGTACACGGGTTTCAGTGCCATGAAACATACAGCAAAAGCTATAAGTAATGTTCTCTTCATGTATCAGTTGTTTCTGTTTTCGAAGGCAAATATAGTACTTTTATCCAAAATGTCCAAATAAAGTGGTACAAAAAATGAACAATATGGATGTTAAAGTTCGAAAGTTAATCCTTCTTTTGCCAAAAATGTGTTTTTAAACACACTTTGAGCCTCTTCCAAGAGTGTGTCCTCCGTTTCGTAACGTGAGGAAAAATGGCCTATGCAGAGTCTTTTGGCGCTGCAAGCTTCTGCCATCTTGGCGGCTTGAATCGCTGTGGAGTGATAGGTCTGCTTGGCTCGTGCCGAATGTTCCTCGGCAAAGGTGGCTTCGTGATATAGTACGGTAACATCTTGCATCAACTCTGCCAGTGCGGGACGATAGAGTGTATCGGAACAGTAGGCATAGTTGCGTCCGGGAGCGGCAGGTGTGGTCAGGCGAGCGTTAGGTACCAACGTGCCGTCTTCGGTTTCCCAGTCGGCTCCCTCTTTTATGTCACGTATGGCATAGGTGGGGATATGGTAGAAGTCTATCATGTCTCGCTTGATGTGGGGGAGGGTGGGTTTCTCGCTGAAAAGGAAACCGCAACAGGGCACACGATGCTTCAGCGGGAGTGTCCATACGGAGAGGGAGCGGTCGTCGTATATGCAGGTGTGTTCCTTGGGGTTTATTTCGTGTATCTCCACCCGGTATGCCATACCCTTGCAGAAGTACTCTATTTGCGGACGTAGTACCGTTTCTATGTCGGTGGGTCCATAGATGTGCAGCGGAGCTGTGCGTCCCAGTAGGTCGAATGTGGAAATCATGCCTATGAGTCCAAAGCAATGGTCACCGTGCAGATGCGATATGAAGATGTGATTCAGTTTGTTGAACCGCAAGTGTGTGCGTCGCAGCTGCGTCTGCGTACCCTCACCGCAGTCTATCATAAACAGTTTCTCCCGCACGTTCACTACCTGCGATGATGCAAGGTGGCGTGTAGTGGGCAGAGCCGAACCGCATCCTAGAATTGTAACCTCAAACTTCTCCATATTAATAAACTAAAAAAAGGGGCAGAATTCATGTCTGCCCCTTCCATCGATTGTATTGATTCTTGATTCTATTTCACTTGTGTGAATACAGAGTGAGATTACTCACCCTTCTCCATCTTAGCCTTCAAAGCTGCCAGTGCATCGAGGTCACCGAGAGTGGTAGATGCTGCCTGGTTCTGGATGGTAGGAGTCTCCTCCTTCTTGTTGGAACGACGAGCCTGGTTCTGAGCCTTCTTAGCCTCACGAGCCTCAGCACGCTGAA
>CAYOKO010000038.1:0-17007 GCA_964404555.1 uncultured Bacteroidaceae bacterium
TTTACATCCAGAACGAGACTCAGGTATGTAAGCACATCGACCCATGGGCAGGTTCCTACTATGTAGAAACTTTGACCAATGAGTTGGTTCACAAGGCTTGGGAGCACATTCAGGAGATTGAGAAGTTGGGCGGTATGGCAAAGGCTATCGAGACCGGTCTTCCTAAGATGCGTATCGAGGAGGCTGCTGCTCGTACCCAGGCTCGTATCGACTCCGGTACTCAGACCATTGTAGGTATCAACAAGTATCGTCTCGACCATGAGGATCCTATCGATATCCTCGAGATTGATAATACCTCCGTACGTTTGCAGCAGGAGGCAGCCCTCAAGGAGTTGAAAGCCAACCGTGACGAGGCAGCCGTACATGCAGCGTTGGCAGAGATTACCGCTTGTGTACAGGACTTCAAGGATGGTAGAAAGAGTGAAAACAACTTGCTGGATTTGGCTGTTAAAGCAGCCGGTCTGCGTGCAACATTGGGTGAAATCTCCGATGCTTGCGAGGCGGTTGTAGGTCGTTATAAAGCAATCATTAGAACTATTAGCAACGTGTATTCATCAGAGACCAAGAACGATGCCGAGTTTACTCGTGCATGTCAACTCACCGAAGAGTTTGCGAAGAAGAATGGTCGTCGTCCTCGTATCATGATCGCTAAGATGGGTCAGGACGGTCACGACCGTGGTGCCAAGGTTTGTGCTACCGGTTATGCCGATTGCGGATTCGATGTAGATATGGGTCCGTTGTTCCAGACACCGGAGGAGTCTGCTCGCGAGGCTGTGGAGAACGATGTAAACGTACTGGGTGTCAGCTCACTGGCTGCCGGTCACAAGACATTGATTCCGCAGGTTATCGAGGAGTTGAAGAAGTTGGGTCGCGAGGACATCATGGTGATTGCGGGTGGTGTTATCCCCGCACAGGACTATGATTTCTTATATCAGGCAGGTGTTGCCGCTATCTTTGGTCCGGGTACCAGTGTGGCTAAGTCTGCTTGCGAGATGATGAAGATTCTTCTCGATATTGAGGAGTAATAGGTATATGTGATAGGGGTTACACCTTATTATATATAATATATAACAAAAGGGGTTGGCGTACTTGTGGTACTGCCAACCCTATTTTTTTGCAGATTTCTATCTTCGAGAAAATAATACACCTGTCGATAATTTTTTAAATAAAAATGTTCAATGTCCCATGAGTGACTTCTAGAAGTGTATAGAAATCCTTAAACTGTTAATAAATATGATGTACTTGTTTTGGGGAATTACGAATATAGAAAATTGAAGTAAACCTAAAAATTTGATTCTTGGAGCACTTTATTTTCGAGTGACAAAATGTTCGAGAACCCCAGTAAATACGCGGATTTCACGTGATTTTTGATATTAAAATATTACATTCCATAATAAAAAAAACGGAACTACCAAGGAAAAAAGATAAAATTTGCATATTTGAAAGAAAACGTTGAAAAAGTTAATAGTTTCTCTTTGGTGTTATGAAAATGCACCGTACCTTTGCACCGTCTAAAAGATAAAGCGGGGTTTGCATCCGCATCGCAAGATGGAAGATGGCTCACCAAACCCTTTAAGAAATGGTTGAACGGTTCTAGTGGGCAGGACAGGTAAAAATTAGGATAATATGAAAAAGTTATTTATGATCGCAGCTTTGGCTGTTAGCACTTTGGCAGCAAGCGCACAGGTTTACCTCGGTGGATCTCTTGGTTTCGAGACTACTAAGTCTGGCAAGGGTGCAGATGCTCTCTCTACCTTCTCTATCAAGCCGGAGGTTGGTTACAACTTCGACGAGAGCTGGGCTGTTGGTATCCAGTTGGGTTACACTTCAAAGGATATTAGCAAGAAAACCACGAAGTCTACCATTACTGTAGCTCCTTACGCTCGTTATACCTTCGCTAAGACCGGTATCGCATCTTTCTTCGTAGACGGTGGCTTTAAGTTTGACTTCTACGGAAGCGACTACGAGGGTTCCACTTTCGGAATCGGTGTTCGTCCGGGTGTATCCTTCGCTGTATCCAACAAGGTTAGCGTAGTCAGCAAGTTGGGTTACCTGGGTTATTCCAAGGATGACAACAAGGCAGGTGGTGCTTCTAAGTTCGGTTTGAACGCAGACAACACCAACTTGGAGCTTGGTGTATTCTATAACTTCTAATCAACAGTAGACTCATAAGTCATAGAATAAAGCATGAAAGGGGTAGACATCCGCTGATGTTTACCCCTTTTTCTGTCCTTTTCCTAACGCTATCTCGATATTTTTTTCTAATTTTGCAACTCATAAAGAAGAAAAAATAGATGATAGTCTGCATAGCCGAGAAACCAAGTGTAGCAAAAGATATAGCCGCCGTTTTGGGAGCCACCCAGATGCGAGACGGATACATAGAAGGAAACGGATATCAAGTAACGTGGACCTTCGGTCACCTCTGTGAGCTAAAGGAACCACACGAATACACCCCCAACTGGAAAGCCTGGAGCCTAGGGGCACTCCCCATGATACCCTCCCGTTTCGGTATCAAGCTCAAAGCCGACAAAGGCATTGAGAAACAGTTTAAAACCATAGAATCCTTGATGCAAAAAGCCGATGGCATCATCAACTGCGGCGATGCCGGACAGGAGGGAGAACTCATACAGCGATGGGTGATGCTCAAGGCAGGAGTGAAATGTCCCGTAAAACGTCTGTGGATCTCCTCCTTGACCGAGGAAGCCATACGCGAAGGCTTCCAGCACCTTAAGGACCAATCGGAATATCAATCACTTTACGAGGCAGGACTCAGTCGCGCCATAGGCGACTGGACACTAGGCATGAACGCCACACGCCTCTACACCCTGAAGTATGGACAGAACCGCCAAGTACTCTCCATAGGTAGAGTGCAGACCCCAACACTGGCACTGATAGTGAAACGCCAACTCGAGATAGAAGACTTCCATCCCGAACCCTACTGGGTACTCACCACGCAGTACCGCAACACCCTCTTCACCTCCGTGACCCGCATAGACCCGCGAGATGCCGAGGATTACGACGAATCCAAGAAGACACAACCCAAGGAAGTGATTGTATATCAGAAGTTCCTGAAGCACGAAGAAGCGGAAACTGCATACAACAGCGTACTCAACGTCCCGTTCACCGTAACCTCCATAGGCAAGAAGAAAGGCACCGAAGCACCGCCCCGACTCTACGACCTCACCTCGCTGCAAGTAGAATGCAACAAAAAGTTCGGCTTCTCTGCCGACCAAACCCTGCAACTCATCCAGAGTCTCTACGAGAAGAAGTTCACCACCTATCCACGTGTAGACACCACCTTCTTGAGCGACGACATCTACCCCAAGTGTCCGCAGATACTAAAGGGAGTGCAGCAAAGCAATATCAACAGTCAGGCCGTCTATGCAAACCTTGTTGCCCCCCTAGTAGAGAAGAGCTTACCCAAGAGCAAGAAAGTGTTCGATTCCTCCAAGGTAACCGATCACCACGCCATAATCCCCACAGGAGTCCCCACCCGCAACCTCACCGATATGGAGGCCAAGGTGTACGACCAAGTAGCACGCCGGTTCATAGCCGTATTCTATCCCGATTGTCAGTTTTCCACCACCACCGTGATGGGTAAGGCAGCCGATGTAGAGTTCAAGGCTACCGGTAAGCAAATATTGGAACCAGGGTGGAAAGTCGTGTTTGCCAAGGATATACCAGCCGATGACGAACCCGCAGACGAGGAAAAGGTACTTCCCGAATTCGTAAAAGGGGAGGAGGGACCCCACGTTCCCAACCTAGCGGAAAAGTGGACAACACCCCCAAAACCCTACACCGAAGCCACCCTGCTCCGAGCCATGGAGACGGCAGGTAAGTTGGTGGACAACGATGAGTTGCGCGACGCCATGAAGGAAAACGGCATAGGTCGTCCATCCACGCGTGCAGCCATTATAGAGACCTTGTTCAAGCGTCACTATATCCGCAAGGAGCGCAAGAACCTAGTAGCCACCCCCACCGGAGTGGAGTTGATAGGACTCATTCACGAGGAACTCCTCAAGAGTGCCGAGTTGACCGGTATTTGGGAGAAAAAATTGCGTGAGATAGAGAGCAAGCGATACGATGCCAAACAGTTCATCGACGAACTGAAGAAAATGGTAGGGGATGTCGTCAATGCCGTCCTCTCCGACAACAGCAATCGTCGTGTTGCCATAGCAGAGGAACCGCAAAAGAAAACCGCTACGAAGGAGAAACGAACGTCCACACGTAAAAAAGCCCCCGCAGCTACGGCTACGGCACCGTCCGCTCCAACATCAGCTGCTCCAACATCAGCCGCTCCGGCACCGACTGTTTCAGCACCGTCCGCTTCAACCACGCCTCCGGTCGCTCCGGTAGTCCCACCTCCGTCGGCAGAATCCACCCCATCCATTGAAGGACAGCCCTGTCCATTATGTGGAAAGGGACACATCATAAAAGGAAGAACCGCTTACGGATGTTCCGAATGGAAGAACGGATGCAGCTACCGAAAACCCTTTGCAGAACTTTGATAAAATGAAATAGTATATGAAGATAGTAGTATTAGACGGATACGGACTCAATCCCGGAGACCTATCCTGGGACGCAATGAGTTCACTCGGAGACCTAACCGTGTACGACCGCACAGCATCCGCTGAATTTATGGAACGTGCACAAGGAGCACACGCCCTTATCACCAACAAAACCGTCATCACCGCCGAGCAGATGGCAGCACTTCCGGAGCTACGCTACATAGGCGTACTCGCCACCGGATACAATGTAGTCGATATACAAGCCGCCCGCAAACAAGGCATTACAGTAACCAATATACCCGCCTATAGCACCGCATCCGTAGCACAGATGGTGTTTGCACACATCCTGCACATAACCCAACGCATAGCACACTATGCCGAGGAAAACCGAAAAGGTCGTTGGAGCAACAACCCCGACTTCTGCTACTGGGACACCCCCCTCATGGAACTCTCCGGCAAAACCATCGGAGTAGTAGGCTACGGCAATATCGGTTCCGCCACCGCCCGCATAGCACAAGGATTCGGAATGAACGTGTTGGCATACACCTCCAAACCACAGGAGCAACTCCCGGAAGGCGTAACGAAAGCCACACTCGATGAACTGTTTATGCAATCCGATATAGTAAGTTTACACTGTCCGCTCACCCCCGACACCCATCACCTGGTAGACACCACACGTTTATCGCAGATGAAGTCCACTGCCATCCTCATCAACACCGGACGCGGTCCCCTCGTAGATGAACCGGCATTGGCACAAGCACTCAGCGCAGGCAGCATCGCCGCCGCAGGACTAGATGTCCTAGCCGTGGAACCACCCTCCGCCGACAACCCATTGCTCACCGCACCCAACTGCTACATCACCCCCCACATAGCATGGGCAACACTCGAAGCACGCACCCGCCTCATGGACATCGCCGTAGAGAATCTCCGCGATTTCATTGCCGGGAGAGTTTCCAATGCAGTAGTGTAAAATATAAAAAAATCATCCACGTGAAAGAGACACGTGGATGAATTACCTCTCAATACGAATCCAGAGAAAGCAACCCCTTCTCCGTCATATCCATAACATTGCCGAACTCCTTCACGAAACCCTCGCACTCCAGCGTACAGCAATCAATCATTTTCAGCTGCCACTCCACCATGGGGTGATGCAAGCAAATATCCATTTTTAGCGTACCCCGGTTGATACGCTCGGGAAGCATAATACGCTTATTGATAACGAAATCACCCTTTGGCAGATGCATAATTTTCCCATCACTATGCCCCAACGCATACGTCATGAGCGGATGTCCCTCCTTACTCTTTATGGTAACCATAAGATCCGTATTCCACTCCTGGTCACACGTACCCTCTAAGCGAACATCCAGGTAAGAATGCGCATTGGACAACTCCACCGTAGACTCCTCCGAGCCATTCACCTCCACCTTGCGGATGGTAAGACCCTTCTTCACCCACTTCTTATTATCGATGATACGCTCCGTAGCCTCCGACGCATTATTCTCCAAGTACCTATCAATGGACGACTTAATATCCCCCGAATAATCTATGCAACCATCCTTGAGAATCAACCCCTTGGTACACAAGCTACGCACCGACGCCATATTATGACTCACGAAAAGCACCGTACGGCCCTCCCCCTTCGCCACATCCTGCATCTTACCGATAGCCTTACGCTGAAACTCCGCATCGCCCACTGCAAGCACCTCATCCACCACCAGAATCTCCGGCTCCAAGTGCGCCGCAATGGCAAACCCCAGACGCACCGTCATACCCGAAGAATAACGCTTCACCGGTGTATCCAAGTAACGCTCCACACCCGCAAAGTCCACAATCTCATCCAGTTTGCGCGTAATCTCATGCCGCGTCATACCCATGATAGAGCCATTCATATAGATATTCTCACGCCCCGTCATCTCCGTGTGGAAACCCGTACCCACCTCCAAGAGCGAAGCGATACGACCCCGCACACGAATCTCACCCACCGTAGGCGATGTAACCCGCGAAAGAATCTTCAGCAACGTAGATTTGCCCGCACCATTCTTACCGATGATGCCCAGCACCTCACCCTTTTCCACCTGAAAAGAGATATCCTTCAACGCCCACACAAAACCCGTTTCCGATTTGCGAGTACGGTCATTCGTCTCACCTATACGCAAGTAAGGATCCTCCTTACCCCGCACCATAGCCCACCAACGATTCAAGTCACGACTCAGCGTACCCGTACCAATGGAACCCAGAGCATACTGTTTTCCCACACCATCAAACTCTATTGCGCTATTCTTGCTCATACCCGCACCTCCTTAAATAACATCCATAAATGCACGCTGCACCTTATTGAATGTAAGGATGCCGCACAACAAAACAATAACCGTAACCAATGTACAGTAACCCACTGCATACCAGTGGAATGTACCCTGCCCTAGGAACCCGTATTTGAACGTCTCGATGATACCCGTCAGCGGATTTGCCCAGATAGCCCACATATACGCCCCCTTTGTCTCACGCATCACCGAAAGCGGATAGATGATAGGAGTGGCATACATCCACAGCTGTACGCCAAACGAAATCAAGAACTTAAGGTCGCGATACTTAGTCGTGAGCGACGTGATGATAAGTCCCGTACCCAGTCCCAATCCCGCCAACAGCAGAATCATGAGCGGTGTGAGCCATGCATACGCATTTATCTCGAAGGAATACCCCCAGCAGATAATGTAATACACATAGATGAGCAGGAACAAACAGAACTGTATACCCAGTTTTATGAGGTTGGAAATCACGATACTAATAGGCACCACCAAGCGCGGAAAGTAAACCTTACCGAAGACACTCTGGTTGGCATTGAACGTATCCGACGTACGGTTCAAGCAATCCGCAAAATAGTTCCAGCACAGCAGTCCCGCCATATAGAACAACGCCTGCGGCAACCCATCGGTACTAATGCCCGCTATACCACCAAACACAAACATAAACATAAGAGTCGTGAGCAACGGTTGGATAACGAACCACAACGGTCCCAATATAGTCTGCTTGTAAAACGTTATTATGTCGCGCTTTACATACATAATCAGCAAGTCACGGTATCGCCACAACTCCTTTGTGTCGACACTCAGCAATTTATGTTCCGGACGTATGATGAGATCCCACGGAGCCTCCTCCTCACACTCCTTCTTTGGCTTTGTATTTGTCTGTTCGTTCATGTCTTTCAATTATTACGTATCGTACTTTACACAGTGTGACAAAGGTACATAAAAATTTTCATTTCCGTACCATAAGTTTCTCAAAAAGTTGCATCCATTGCCGCATTATATGCTCCTTATTGTAGCATCGAGCCTTAAGCAGTGCCGCATCCCCCATTTTTTTGCGTTCCTCGGGATGCATTATCATATACTCCATCCGCTCGGCAAGGTGCGACGTATCACCGTTATGAGCTATGAGACCATCCACTCCATCCGTGATAATCTCCGCCGGACCCACCGGACAATCGAAGGAAACGCAAGGAATACCGCACGCCATCGCCTCGATGAGCACCAACCCGAACCCCTCCGCCCGGGAACTAAGTACCAAGAAGTCCGATTGCCGATACTCCTTATATATATCGGACACCGACGGATGAATCGTCAGCGAATCCTCCACCCCCAGTCGACGGATGCACGCCTCAATCTCCGCCCTCTCGTTGCCATCGCCAAAGATAGTAACCAGCCAATCGGGATGCCGTTTGCAAATCTTTGCCCACGCCTCCGCCAGCAAGTCGAACCCCTTTTGACCATACAATCGACCCACAGCTATGATACGCTTCCGCTCCACACCATCATGCCTCTGCTCCGGAAAATGCGTCAACGGGTTGGGAATGCACACCGCATGGCGATGCCTACTCCAGTCCCTACAATCCTCCTGCGTAACCGTTACCAGCTCATCGAAATGTCTCAGCGACCTTATAAACAACCTATCATACAGCGACTTAATCCGGAACAACCATCCCGGCATATCCCCCTTGTGCTTCGGTCCCGCCCGGAGCGTGAAGATGTAGGCTATGTGAACCTCCACAATCTTCCTGCACGGATAAGGCAAATCCGCAATCCATTCCGGACAAAACGACGTGTTGGCAATCAGAATATCCGGCTTCACCTCGTCGAGTACCCGCAATATACGTTTGCGAAAATCCCTCCGAAACCGCTGAATATCCCAAAACCTCCTGGGATAAGCATGGTGATAGATAGAGTGATAACGTATGCCCCCCAAGTCGATATGCCGAACCCCCGGCGACAGCGGGTACCCAAACGGCTGACCACACTGATCGGTCGTGATGAGCGTAACCTCGTACCCCGGCTGCTCCGCCAGATAATTTATCTTGTCCGCCCACACCCGCTCCAGTCCGCCACGTATGGCAAGAGAATGATGAATGTATGCTAGTTTCATGATTTAGAAAGGATTAATTCGTCAAATAAGTCCGTCCACATCCTGCCCACCTTCTCCATGTGTAGTCTGCGGATATTCTTGTGCGCACGCTCCCCCATCTGCCCACGCCGGGAAGCATCCTCTATCATACGACAGAGCTTCTTGGCAAGGTCGTCCGTATCCTCCGGCTTTGCCAGCATACCGTCCTCACCGTCGCGAATAATCTCACGCGGACCATACGGACAATCGAACGCCACCACCGGTAGACCGCACGCCATAGCCTCTGCCATCACCATACCAAACCCCTCGAAACGAGAACCCAACACAAAGAACGAATGTTGCTCCATCGCCGCCTGCGTATTGTCCGTAAAAGGGTGGGGGATGCAGTACGCCTCCATGTGGTACTGCGCTATGTAGCGACGAAACTCCTCGCCATCGTCACCATAGAAATGCAGTTTCCAGTCGGGATGCCTCAGCACCACCTTCCGCCACGCCTGCACCAGCAAGTCGAACCCCTTTTGGTTGCAGAAACGCCCCATCGCCATGGCCGTACGATTCTCCACACGTTCAGGTTTTTCTATGTAAAACGCCAGCGGATTGGGAATAACATGCACATTGCGCAACTCCCCCCACTGTTCGGCATCCCTGTCCGTAAGTGCCACAAAAGCATCCAGTTTGCACAAGGAATGCACCAGCTGACGCTCCCACAGCTTCTGCAACCACCGGTAGACACACTGCAAGCGTCCCCCCTCCGAAAGCGTGCGGAAGTACTTACGATTCATGTGTATCTCCCCAATCTTCTTGCTCCCGTCGGGTATGTCGCACAAGAAGTTGATTTCGCGTCGCAAGGTAGATATAGTGATGTCGGGACGCAACTCCATGAGACACTGTGTAAGTTTATGCCGATACCCCCGTTGATGCTTCAGATACAAGAAGATGCGTCGCCACAGCGGTTGGTTCCACAGCTCCTCGAAATCCTCGTCCAACTGGATGAGATGCACCCTTGGCGACAACGGAAAGAACGGAGCCTTCCCCTTCGCATCCGTCATAACAATGTACACCTCGTACCCCGCACAATCTGCCAAATAGTTGGCCTTCAGCGTCACAACCCGTTCCATTCCACCGTGTATATGCAGCGAAGGAATGCAGTAAACAACTTTGCGTGCCATGGCGGGTTATTTAAACTTATGAGGAAACAACGTACACTCCAGTTTGCGCACCGCCTTGTATCCCAGTATGCGTATCAGCAGCGACCGCGTGCGGTAATACACCTTCGCCTTGGGCGAGAACCACGAGTTGCTGTAGTGGTGTATGGCATACGTCTGCGGCGTAATGAGCACCTCACGAGAGTCGAACACTTTAGGCGAGAAGTAATCGTCCGGCAGAACCACAAGATTCTTCTCGTAATCCTTGACACTCAGATGCTTCGCCTCCTCCGTGCTCAACACCCGCATAGGCTTCCACCCCTTGAGCTCCTCCACCATAATCTCCGGAAGTTTCCGTATATCCATAGAACCATCCTCCTTCAGGAAGTGTCGGTCCGTGTAGTAGTCCAGGCAACGCTTTGCCCATTCCGCCCCCGGTTCCGCCCCCATTACAGCCGCCTCAATAGTGCCCGCCTTTTCCGCCCCCATAAAGTAAGGAAGTGACAGGAGGTCGTCCAGCGGACGAAGAATCTCCACATCGGAGTCCAGGTAGATGCCCCCGTGGTGATACAGCGCATAAAAGCGGATGTAGTCGGCAGCAAACGCATATTTCTTCTGCTCAAAAGCCTCGCGCACCCAGTCGCTCTGCGACAGCGGAAAGCGATGCGTGTCCCACAACATAATCTCATAGTCCGGAAGAAACTTCTTCCACGAAGCTATACACTTGGCAATCTTGGCGGGATAGGCATCACCGCTCAGCCAACAGAGGTGAATTATCTTTGGTATCATATTGGATTGTTGTTTTTATCTCGTAGTGATTCAAATAGTTGCATCCACCGAGCCATAACGGCATCGATGGCGTAACGTTGTACATCTTTTTGTCCCTGCACGCCCATCTGTTGGCGCAGTTCGGCGTGTTCCATCAGTCGCACCATCGCTTCGGCAAGAGCGTGAATATCGCCGTTGGGCACCAGCAAACCATCCTTCCCGTGAGCAATAATGTCACGTGGTCCGTGCGGACAGTCGAACGAAACCACCGGCAGTCCGCACGTCATGGCCTCCACCAGCACCAGTCCGAACCCCTCGAAGCGCGAACTCAGCACAAAGAGCGAATGCTTCGCCATCTCCTCCTCTATGTGAGGAACCGGAGCGTGCAGCGTAATAGACCCCTCCACCCCCAGATGGCGAATCTGCTGTAGCAAACTCTCACGTTCCTCCCCCTCGCCATAGATAGTAAGGTGCCAGTCGGGGAACCGACGACTCACCTCCATCCACGCCCGTATCAAGAGGTCGAACCCCTTCTGCTCCGTCAGTCTGCCCACACTCAAGATACGCTTTGCCGCATAACGGCACGGTGCCACCGGGCGCAGCGTAATAGGGTTGGGTATGATAACAGCCTCTTTCACAGCCCTCCAACTCTCGGCATCGTTTGGCGTGAGCACCACCAGCGCATCCAGTTTGCGCACCGCCTCCTCCTGTTTGCGTCGCCAGTACTTAGCCATCCATCGGTGCAAACCACCCCGCTGTTCCATCAAGTGGAAATTGCGGCAGAAGTGTTTGGCTATGTGCGTTTCGCCCACCTTCACACTCCCGTCACGCAGCATAGGAAGGAAATCCATCTCGCGCCCCAAGGTACTAATCGTCACATCGGCATGCAGTTCCGTAAGCAGCCGTTCCAATCTATATCTATAGGTACGCATACGCGTGAGGTAATAGAAAAAGCGCCTTGGCAGACTGTACGTATATTGTTTGCCGAAGTCCAACCCCAAGTCGATATGCTGCACCCGCTCCGACAGCGGGAAAGTAAACGGCTGTCCGCACTGCGAATCGGTTATGAGAAACACCTCATACCCCGGTTGCTCCGCCATGTAATTGGCCTTCGTCGTAAGGATGCGATCCACGCCCCCCATAGTGCAAACGGCTGTGTATATGTAGACTATCCTCATAACGCTTCAATGTTTTGAATAACCTTTTGCATCTGATGCGTCCACGACAAGTGCGCTACATCCGCCCGTATCTCCTCCGGAGAAGGGTAGTGGTGTGCCTGTATAAACTGCAAAATCTGCTCTATCTCGATAGCCGACTCATCGGCAGGAAACTTCAAGACGTAAGGCTTGTTGTCGAAATCGTCGTCACATTCCGAATAGGCAAAGCAGAAACCACGCGCCGCATACTCCCGGTTCTTGAGCGTCTTTATGTGGCGGATGCCACAGCGATGACGCGCCAGACTACCTATGGCAAAATCGGCTTGATGGAACAACGCATTCAGCTCCTCGCCGTACAAAGCACCGTAGAAATGTACGTAAGGTTCCAGGTGATACAACTCTATGATTTCACGAAAGCCAATGGCATGGATGGACTTCTCCCATTCCGATGGTCCCACGCCCCCCACCACGTGCAGGTGAACCGTTTGCGAAGCCCCCGTGCGGTAGTATTCCCCCAGTCCGGTGAGCAGTCGGTCCACCCCGTGCCAGTAGTGTACCTCCGCCACAAGGATGAGATGCACCTCATCCGGCTTCTCCGTGCGCGGACGATGCAGCGGTAACTGCTCAAAGTCCACCCCGTTGGAGATGCGTATGGTGCGCTGTCCAAAGATGGTATCATCGTTGCTAAACGTCACGATAGCATCGGTCTCCCTGGCCAGCGCCCGTCGAAATATCTTGTCCACCCACAGTTCCGTGCGCTCCTTGCGAGAAAATCCCGCATACTCCGCATCGTAAGGGTAGGTAGGAATCTCCATCGCTATCTTTATGCCACATTTGCGCAGACTGCGGAAGAGCCGTATGGTCCACGGATTGGCATTATGGAACGAGCGAACATACACAAAATCAATCTGTTGTTCCTTTGCCCACTTCACTATGCACCCATAGCTATACCGCTTCTTGAGTGCCGCCGATTTTCCCGTCCCATAGTCGCAGATAGGCGTTCCGTCCACATAGCGTATGCGGTGCCCGTCGGCATCCACCGAGTAGGTACACAGCGCCACTTGGTGACCGTTGGCTTCCAACCCCTTCACCTGACTCTGTATCTTCTTGCTTATTCCGCTGTGGGGAGATAACCCGTGATATATAAGGAACAATATTTTCATGTCATTGTACTTTGTTAGGACATCCGCAAATATACAAAAAGATATTTGTTAGTGCAAATTTTTAACACCTAAAAGTCGCTTTACCCCCTTACATACCCTCATAACCCTACTTTTTACCGCCCATTCCAGCCTATAATAGTAGAATTTACGCAGGAACAAGAACCAATAGCGGGGAGTGCCGTACCGGTGCGTAATCAATCCCATCTCACGCCATCCCTCCTTGTAGTGCGTAGAACTCAACCCACCACGGTCGAACACAGTGAACGGTTTCGGGATGTAATACGTCGTCACCCCCTCCGCATAAATACGCTGCATGGCATCGAAATCTGCCAAGATACGATACCGCTTCTCATCGAAAGGATGCGACTGGGCCAAATCCCTACGAACATAGATGCTCTGGTGACATATCCCCATGCCATGAATGTACTCCTTGCTCTGCCAGAAAGGATCCGGCACCTGATAGGTCTGCCTACCGTCCGGCTCCGCAAAAATCGTATCCCCGTAGATAAGTCCCACACTTTTCGGAATCTTTTCATCCACAATCTGTTGCAGCACATCCGGTGAGGCAAACATATCTCCGGCATTCATGCAGTTGACATACTCCCCGCGAGCCATCCGCAACCCCTTGTTCAAGGCATTGTATATCCCCTTGTCCGGCTCCGACACCCAGTACGTTATGCCCGCCTCATATCGCTTTATCACCTCCACACTACCATCGGTAGAACCACCGTCTATTACTATATGTTCATAGTCCTTGCAACTCTGTGTCTGCAAGCTCCCTAGAGTCTTCTCCAGTCCACGTTTATCATTGTAGTTTATGGTTATAATGGAAAATTTTATTGCCATGTCCTTTCATTATTTTTTGCAAAGATAACTATTTTTGACGGTCTGCGCAAGTTTTTCGCCTACAGACTTGGAGATAAGAAACAAAAAACATATCTTTGCACTACAATGCTAATATAGATGAAGGTATGATACCGAAGATAATACACTATTGTTGGTTGAGCGGAGATCCCTTTCCGTCCGATTTACAAAGATACATGGAAACGTGGCGACAGAAGTTGCCGGGCTACACCTTTATGCTGTGGGACACGCAACGCTTCCCGCTGGAGAAATCCTTGTGGGTGAAGCAGGCATTCGAGTGCAAAAAGTATGCCTTTGCAGCCGATTACATACGTCTTTATGCCCTCTATCACTACGGCGGAATCTATCTGGATACCGATGTAGAGGTGGTGAACCGTTACGACCCGTTGCTCTCGCTCCGTATGATGGTGGGGCTGGATCACAACGAGCACGATATAGAGGCGGCTACCTGGGGAAGTGAGAAGGGTAATCCTGCCCTTAAAGTCCTGTTGGACAAGTATGACACCCTGCAATTCCTGCGCAAGGACGGAGAGATGAATCTCTTTGTGATGCCCGCTTTCGTCTCCAAGATATGGAACGAGGCTGGCTACTCATTGGTTCCGGTTTCTACGCAGAAGGAGGCGCAGGAAGTAGAGAAAGACCCCCATAAGATTCCGGTCTTTCCGCGCACTTGGTTCTGTCCGCAGAACTTCTACGACTTTCATGTGTTGAAGAGTCAGAACACCTTCTCTATACATCACTATAAAGGGAGTTGGCTACCCGAGGATGTGCAACGAGAGCGCAACATCCTGCGACGTTTGGGTCCATACCTTCCGCGCGTTTGGCGACGCATACAGCGTTATTGGTATCGTTGGTTTCCTCCCAAGAAGTAAGTCGTCATGGAGAAGCAGCCCTTGATATCGGTCATCATACCGGTCTATAACACAGCCCCCTATCTGGAGGCTTCCATTGGGAGTGTCCGCAGCCAGACGTATGCTCACTTGGAGATTATTGTCGTGAACGACGGTTCTACGGACGGTAGTGCCGAGGTGGTAACACACTTGATGTCGCAAGATGCTCGCATACAGTACTATGCACTTCCCCATAACAGCGGTCAGTCGGTGGCACGCAACGAGGCACTAAAGCACGTACAAGGTTCCTACATCTACTTTATGGACAGCGACGATGTGCTCTATCCTACGGCTCTGGAGCGTTGTCTCGGCAAGGTGCAGTCTGCCGATTTGCAATTACTCTTCTTCGATGCCGATATATTGAGTGAAGAGGGGTTGGGAACCTATTGTTTTGATTATCACCGTACCAAGATATACAACGATGCCGTGGTGTACCGTGGCGATGTGCTGTTCGACAGTATGTTGCAGCATCGAACCTTCCGGGCGGTTCCCTGGTTGTATTTTGTGTCAAGCAGTTGGCTGGAGCAGCTCCATCTCACCTTCTATCCGGGAATCATTCACGAAGACGAGTTGTTTACAGCTCTGTTGTTCCTGCAATCTCAGCGGATAGGTTGCCTAAAGGAGAGTCTTCTACAGCATCGCATTCGTGGCAATTCCACCATCACCAAGCACTATTCCTGGCGCAATGTGTCGTGTTACCTCACGGTGATAGACGAGGTATTTCGTTTTGTTCGTTCCGGTCATCCGGAGCATCAAGGTCGTATGGAGTACTATGCCTCCTACACTCTAAATGCTGTTTTTCAAACAGCCAAGGTATTAACATTTGAGGAAAAGATGAAAGCTTTTCGGGCGTGCATACGGAAGGGATATTTACGTTTCCTCACCCCTAGAACGCTCTTGGTGTTTTTGCTTAAGCGGCGGTAAATGGTGGTATATAATTGCGGGCAATTAGGTTGAAGTTTCCTATGACTTTGCCCCAACTTCCTGCGGAATCTCCGAGCTAATTGCGGGCAATTAGATTGCTGAATGCGGGCAATTATTTCTTAGCTTAATACGCATCAAAACTCTATATAAAAAGGGTTCGAAAACAGTATGAATCTGCTCTGTGTTTATACTAGTGTACGACCTTTTTTATACTGAGTTTTAGTTCGAATTATACTGTGTTTTGGGTTGAATCATACTGAGTTTTTCTTGTTGCTCTAGTATTACTCCATCCGAAGGTCACTCGTATATCGAATTTGTGGTGTGCAATTTTATTTACAACAGCCAAAGACGCTGAAGGCATATAATAGCATAAAAAGGCTTCCCTTCACACTTCCTACGCCCCTCCTATAGGTCTTTTCTCGAAATATCCTTCAATCCTTCACCTCCTTCATTCCTGTTGATATTCAACCAATTAAAAATAGAATATCTTTCACCGATGCTTCGCCTTCCTTTCAGCCAACATAGTACACGTCCATTTCCTATCGAATAAAACTGTTTGTAAACTATTCGGAGCTTTCACCGTATATTTATCAGCGTTCATGTTTCAAAATGCGATGTGAATGGCGTGGAAGTAAATCCGGAATCGTGGAAGTAAAATATACCTTTTTGTGGAAGTAAGAATATTGTATAACGTGTTGGTATTTATTCGTATGGAAGTATTGTGGAAGCAGTGGAAGCAATTCTGAAATTTAGGCATCTAGGGGTACTTCCACAGGATATAGCCTCCACAACATATCCTTCACCGTTGCTTTCACCGTCTTTTTTGTAAATCTTTTATTAGAAAATAATGGAAAACATACATTTGTATATATCTTTACATTCTATCCTTGGTAAAAGGAATAATCCACTCAATTTCCAAGATAGTCTTTGGCAAGCGCTGCTTTTGCAATCGTGTCCATATTGTCCACGTGACCAAAATAGAAAAGTCGCAACCTTACGGAATCGTTTCCGCGGGTACGAAAACACGAAAGTACTTATGTTTTTTGTATGTATTAACGAAAAAAGAGAATGAATGTTTGGAAATTTCCTCTCTACGTTGTATCTTTGCAGGAGAAAACAAAAATAGTATACAGATGACAGACGTAAGACCAAGATACCCGTTGGGGCTGGAAGTCTTTTCGGAGTTGCGAAAA